>DAORJH010000281.1:0-3851 GCA_035438925.1 Bacteroidia bacterium
ATACGAATAATCTTCTTCTGAACTAGTAATTGAAAAGAGTTTTTCACCTCGTAATTCAACATGAACACCTTTCGTTTTATCTTTGCTGAATTCGATCTCAGCCGGTAATCCGATCCAATTAGTGAATTCGTTTTTCAAATGAGTGTTCCTTACATCATAATCGGGTTTGATGAGACAAAGTGAAAATGCGATAAGACTATCTTTTCTTATTTTTTTAAATAAATAATAACCTCTTTTTATTTCAAGCATTCCGTCTTTTCGGGTTCCCGATTGAAGCGTATCACTCAAGGGGATCTGTGAATTATTCCAAAAGAGACCAGCGCCGTTGGATTTTAATAAATAGATCCCTATTTGTTCTTCCTGAAACAAACGATAATATTCCTCTCTGTCAATAGAACCTGCATGATCGATCAATCTGTTGAGTGCATCTTCACATACCTGCAATTTCTGTTCCATTCGAGTTGAAGCAAGTGCGGCAAGTTCATTCAGGTCCTTGGATCTGTAACTGTGAAATAAAAACGAAAACACGATCAGTATCAGACCTGAAAAAGTGAAGAACCAGTAAGATTTATGCCTGATCATGTAACCTAGCAAATTAAGAAAAATAATGTGAAAATAAGGCAAAATTTATACGTTTAATGAACTTTTTGCCGTTATATTTGTAATTCTGATAAAACTAAACTATGGCACAGCCTACAAAGGGATCTTCTGCAACTGTTAAGGGATTGAAGCAACCAACCTTCCCTGAACTATCTACAACTTTTAAGTATTTTCCTTTTCTGACACATAAAATGGCAATGATACTTGTCGGTATCGTTGGGTTTACTTTTTACATTACTTCCATTAACGGGGAGTATGCACTGGATGATGGTATCATCATTCACCAGAATGATCACGTGATCAAAGGTTTCAGAGGTATAAAAGATATTCTCACAAAAGACGCATACGAAAGTTTTTACAGAAGGATGTGTGCTACCGATCAGCTTGCGGGTGGTCGTTATCGTCCGCTTTCCGTTGTGAGTTTCGCTATCGAGCAGCAATTCATTCATCCTTATCGAACTGGTCTCTACATGAAAGTGGAAGACTCCAATAAGAATGGAGTGCTGGATAAAGACAAAGTTAATTATATTACTCCTTGTGGCAGACCGGAGACAAACTACGAGTACAATGAATCGATCGATGTGAACAACGACGGTATTGTACAAGCAAACGAGTGTTATACTTGTTGGGATCAGAATCAGAATTTTAAAAATGATTTTGAAGAGGATTTAAACGTTGACGGAGTTTTCAATGAGGTGGATTGTCAAGTGTATGGAGCAAAAGTTCGTCACTTCAACAACATCTGGACCTTTGCATTGGGTTGCGTTTTCCTGTTCCTCGTATTCTCTAAATGTTTCTTCCGTACCAATCAGGATCTGGCTTTGATCTCTGCTTTGCTTTTCACCATGCATCCTATACACTCAGAAGCTATTGCGAATGTGAAAAGTCGTGATGAGATCTTCTCCTTGATATTTGTTTCACTCACATTCCTCTATTCATTTAGATACCTGGAAACAAGAAAAATGAAAGAATTGATCTGGGCTTCCGTTATGTTCCTTCTTGCACTGCTTTCAAAAGAGTATGCCATCATGCTCCTTTTCCTCGTACCAATGGCTGTCTATACATTCACTGATAATGATTTTGACATTAAAACATTTACCAAAACTCCGGAATTCAAATTAACCTTCAGGATAGGATTGGTGTTCGTCATCTGTGCTGTTGTGATGCTGTATATCAAACGTGATTTTGACATGCACGCAAGACCTGATTCAAAACCCATTAAGTCATTCTGGATCTTCCCATTCCTTTACATGCTGGTGGGCATCTTTATGATGGGGGCAAACAAGAAAAAGAATTTCCAGACCTTAATGAGCTGGTTCTATTTCATTATGCTCTTCTATCTGGGAATGCGTTTAATGGCAGTGAAACTGAAACCCGGAGTACCGGATACAGAGATCCTCAACAATCCTTATTTACTTGCTAATGGAGAAGAACGTTTCTGCACAAAAGTGTACGTGCTCATGAAATACATTTGGCTGCAGATCTTCCCGCATCCGCTTTCTTCTGACTACTCGTACAATACAATTGATTACAGACATTTCACAAGCTGGGATTTCATTCTCTCTTTAGTTCTTCATTTGGGAATGGTGGTAGCAGCGATCTATTATACACTGAAAAAACATATCATTGGGTTTGCCTTGATGACCTATATCTTCTTCGCCTTACTAATTGGTAACGTGTTGATGGATATCGGAGCAACAATGGGTGAACGTCTTATCTTCCATTCATCGATCGGATTCGCCATCCTAAGTGGTTACTTCCTCTTGTGGCTATTCGATCGCTTCTCCAAAGTTTCATTTGGTATGAGCAAAACAGTTTTAACAGCCTTGTTACTGATTGTCGGATTCCTTTACGGTTGTAAGACATGGGAGAGAAACTGGGACTGGAAGAATGACGTGACCTTGTTCTTGAAGGATGTTACGCATAAACCACATTCGGTTCTTGTATTAGGAAATGCAGGAGCGCGTTGGGTAGATCTGGCAGATACAAAAGAGGTGACAGGTATCAATGTGCCTGGCCAAGATTCGACTAAATACAATGATTATAACGGAACACTGAAGATCACGGATGAAGAAGTGAAACAAGGTGGATACAGGAATAAACGTGAGGCCGCACTTTACAAGGGAATTAAATTCCTGAAACATGCGATCGAACTGCACCCTCGTTACGTAAATGGTTACCTCAACTTAGGTCTGGCTCATTTCAAACTGAGAAAAGATTTCGAAGCGCTTTATTATTGGAAAATGGCTGAACGTTTGTACCCGAACAATCCATATCTGCGAAATTATTACATGGTGTATTACAATGACCTCAAGAATCGTGGATCTATGGCTTTCCAGAGAGGAAGAATGGACAGTGCTGCTATACATTACAGAGCGGCCACTATTCTGGATCCAAGCAATGCAGAAGGTTGGTATAATTTAGGAGGTTCGTATTTCAATAGTGGACGTTACCCTCAGGCAAAAGCTTGTTGGGACAGAGCATTGCAGATCAATCCGAACTATGCGGACGTGAAAAAAGTATTGCCAATGATCACTCCTCAGATGTTAGGTCAGGCGCCTGCTGTGAATGTTGTGCCTCAACCGGTTCAGAGACATTGATGAAATGTTTTTTTCTGATAGGACTGTTGCAGATCACTGTGTGCTCTTTGAACGCACAGGAAATTGGGTTTGGAACTGACACGATCGGAAAGAAAAGCAGCTCTGAGAACATCTACAGTCGTCATTTATTCAGTGATAGTCTGGCAAGTACTTTCTTTATTGTAATAAAAAAAGAGGTCAAGCCACACAAGCACTTGGAACATAGCGAGAATGTTGTTGTTCTGGAAGGAGAAGGAAATATGAAGTTGGGCGAAAGAGAGTTGAAAATTAGAAAAGGAGATGTTGTTTTCATCCCGAAGAACACGGTTCATTCAGTAAAATCAATAGGAAAAGAGCCATTGAAAGTAATTAGTGTTCAGGCTCCTTTTTTTGACGGAAAAGATAGGATAATGATCGATTGATATGAGAAAGTTATTTTTATACATAAGCGTTTTATTTTTTATTACTGGAAATGCTCAGACTATTTTCAGTGAACGATTCGGATCTCTATCTCTTTCTTCCCATACTGCGGGTAGCACTGTAAGTCAATATACCCTTGTGCCGAGCAATTTCAGCCTCATTCAGGACAACAATGCAAATAATATCGGGAACCTGAACAATTACAATGTACCCTTTCATGTGCCTGCACTAAAAAACAGTGGCTGGGTTGTT
>DAORJH010000282.1:0-3849 GCA_035438925.1 Bacteroidia bacterium
TAACAACTGGTTTAGCATAATTAATCGATTTTATAGTTGTTTACTAATTGATTTATTGAATTATTTTTATTGAAGAAAGACTCGTTCACTAGATTAACTTCCTGCGGATTGTATTGTGCAATTGCTTCTGCATATTCTTTTTCAAGAACATTTAGCATGGCTGCGAGCGCATCGTTATAAACATTACCCTGATTCATTTCTTCTGCGATCAGTGCATTGTGTAAACGTTTGATGACCTTCATTTTTAGTTCAACCCGTGCCGATGTAAATTCCTGCATCATTTTTTTAACGGCAGGCACAAGGATCTTGGCAGCAAGTTCATTTACAAAGGAAGGATCAGGGTGAATCGTCATCAGGTGAAGTACATGATAAAGATGATCCGGTAATTCGGGACTGCAATCTCTTCCCAAACGATTCTGCTCTGCCTGCATATGCAGGAGAAACGATCCGCGTTTATAATCTTCCCCGAAGATCACATATCCAAGGTCAAGATAGCAGATAGGCTGCACGTCGAAAGTCTTAGTAAAAAGCTCTTCCCTTTTATCTTCACTTAAGGATATGAAATGTTTGGTAAAAGGCTCGAGCAGCTTTCCGGCTTCCGGATATTCACTGTCCAGCACTTCCTGACAAGCCAATACCTTTACAGGACTGTCTGCATCAGGATATCTGAACAATTCTGCCAGATACAATAATATATCTTTATTTATCATAATCCGCGAGCTGGTCTTTCTTTGAATCCAAATCCTGTATTTCCTTTTACATCTGCAGTATTTTCAAGCATTTCAATTGATTCTTCACGGTGAGCCGCCGGAATCACGAATCTGTCATCGAAGGTGGCAAGAGAAGTGAGACGGAAGATCTCATCAGCTGTATTTGCCGATAAACTTGTTTCCTTCATTGCCTGAGAGATCTCGTCAGCAGTAAGATCGCCAACTGTTACCCCTCTCCTGTGCATACGAACTGCCATCAGTTTCTTAAGAACATCTGCAACTTTTTCAGTATTTCCTGCAGAGAACAAAGAAGCAAGGTATTTCATTGGGAGACGGGTTGTATCAATTCCACCCCAAAGTGATTTGGTTGTTGAATTGTAAATTCCGTCCTGCACACTTGCCATTCCCGGAAGTAAAGCCGGCACATAGAATAAGTTTGGAAGTGTTCTGAATTCAGGGTGCAGTGGCAATGCCAATTTCCAAAGTTTAACGAATTTGTAAACCGGTGATTTTTGTGCAGCTTCGATGGTTGACATTGCAATTCCATTTGCCATAGCCTGTTCAATAACAGTTGGATCGAATGGATCAAGATAGATATCAATTTGTTTGTCTACCAATTCTTCTTCTTTGCAAGAAGCGATCTGTTCAATTTTATCTGCATCATAGAGCAACACTCCTAAGTAACGGATCCTTCCCACACAAGAGTGGAAACATGCCGGAGCCTGTCCTGATTCAAGACGTGGATAACACAGAACGCATTTCTCAGATTTACCAGTGTGCCAGTTGTAATATGATTTTTTGTACGGACAAGCTGTTACACACATTCTCCATGCTCTGCAGCGCTCCTGATTGATCAACACAACTCCGTCTTCACCACGTTTGTATAATGCTCCTGATGGGCATGAAGCAACGCAAGCTGGATTCAAACAGTGATTACAGATCCTAGGCAGATAATGAAAGGTCATTCGCTCTAACTGGAACATTGCTTCCTGTTCACCCGGACTCAATTTCTGCATATTCACATCCTGACGAGCGAAGTCGGGAGAACCTCCCAAATCATCATCCCAGTTCGGACCACTTTTAATCTCAATTGGTTCACCTGTTACAAGAGAAACTGGTCTTGCAATTGGCTGATCATCCCCTTCCGGAGCAGTGAACAGATCCTGATACTTGTAGGTCCATGGCTCATAATAATCATCAAGCACTGGCATGTACGGATTGTGAAAAATATTCTTTAAACCTTTGAATTTTCCGGTGCCTTTCAAAGAAACGGAGTCCCCGTTCTTTTCCCAGCCGCCTTTATATATTTCCTGATTCTCCCACTTGGTAGGATAACCGGTCCCTGGTTTTGTTTCAACGTTATTCCACCACATATATTCAGCACCTTTCCTGTCAGTCCAGATGTTTTTACAGGCAATTGAACAGGTATGGCATCCGATACATTTGTCGAGATGGAAAACCATGGATATTTGCGATCTTATATTCATAACATTCTTATTTAGTTATTAAAATTCTAATTTGTCCATTCTGCGAACTAAAACATGTGTATCACGATTAACACCTACAGGTCCCCAATAGTTGAAGTGATATGAGAACTGTCCGTAACCACCCATCAACAGATTCGGTTTTAAGTGAACACGTGTGAAACTGTTGTGACCACCTGCACGTTTACCTCCTCTGATCTGTGACTTAGGAACTGAATACGTTCTCTCAGGCGAGTGATACACGATGCAAACACCATTTGGAATACGAGCACTAACGCAGGCACGTGTACAATAAACACCGTGGTCATTGTAAACTTCAACCCAGTCATTGTCCTTGATTCCAAGATCTGCAGCATCTTTCTCACTCATCCAGCATGGCTCCATACCTCTCGATAAAGTTAACATACGCAGGGTATCACCATAAGTTGAGTGGATATGCCATTTTCCGTGCGGAGTAAGTACGTTCAGCATTTTTGCTTTTCCGTCGTTCACAGTCTTTCTCAAATCTCCGTAAGCTTCAGGTTTTGGTGAAGGCTTATAAGTTGGAAGATGCTCACCGAAGGCAATGTATCCATCATGATCAAGATAGAATGACTGACGGCCTGTTAATGTCCTCCAAGGAACAAGACAGTCTACGTTATAAGTATAGGCGCTGTATGCTCTACCGTTATCCATTAATCCCGACCAAAGCGGTGAGTTATTGTAACGGCGTGGCTGCGACTGAAGGTCTTTGTAATCGATCTTCACATCTCTGCTTCCAATACCATGCTGAAGTAAAGGCATACCTGTCTTCTTCTCCATGTTTGTGTAAGCCTTCACAGTTAAATGTCCGTTTGTAAGAGAAGAAAGTTTCAGGATCGCATTGATCGCTTCGATATCTTCTTTCACGGATGGATATTCCACGTTTCCGATCTTTTGAATATGTTTCTTGTCGGCCAGCATTTCGTTGTACGCATCATCCGCCATAAAATTAACACCATGCGCTCCAATCATGTTCTTCAAAAGATTTGCGCCTAATGAGATATATTTATTGTAGATCTGCGTATAATCCCTTTCAACGATTGCGATCTTGTGCATTGTTTTTCCAGGGATCGGCTCGCACTCTCCTTTGTACCAGTCGAGTAATTTTGGCTGAGAGATCTCATCTACGCTGTCATGAGACAAAGGAACGTTCACGATATCTTTCACCGGTGTAGGGAAATGTTTCTTAGCCAATTCACTGAATACTTTTGCAATGTATTGGAATATCTGCCAGTCAGTTTTTGATTCCCAAACCGGAGCTACAGCTGCAGAAAGCGGATGTATGAAAGAGTGCATATCTGTACTGTTGATATCTGCTTTCTCGTACCACGAAGCTGTTGGAAGTACAATGTCAGAATAAAGCGCAGTTGTATCCATCCTGAAATTGATATCCACGATGAGATCCATTTTTCCTTTTGGAGCTTCTCTCCACAATAATTCATGCACTTCATCTTTCGCAACTTCATCTGCAATCTTATTGGTATGAGTTCCCAAGTAGTGATCAAGCATGTATTCATGACCCTTTGCACTTGACATCAAAGCATTTCCTCTCCAGATAAACCAGTTACGAGGGAAATTCACTTCATTGTCAGGATCCATAACTGAATAACCCAGTTCTTTCGATTTTAATTTAC
>DAORJH010000283.1:0-3840 GCA_035438925.1 Bacteroidia bacterium
CCGGTCTTGAGCGATTGCAATTAGATCTGGATGATCTGCATGTTGAGGTATTGGATCCTGCAGAATTTGTTCCTGCACCTGCACAAGGTGTACTGGCATGGCAAACTCGTGAAGACGATGATGATCTTTTGACCATCATTGATAAAATAAGTGATTTTGATGTCATGGTGCGTATCAATATTGAACGCCGTGTGTTGAATCTGTTTGATGGAGGATGCCAATTGCCATTGGGGGTTTATTGTGATACGGAATTGACAGATGAAGATCGCCTTCGATTCAAGGTGTGGACCAGCATGGCCACTGCCTGGGACAAACAACCCAAGCAAATGTATTTCGAAACCACGAATACCGATGGATTCGCTGACGAGATCGCAGAAAAGATTCAGAACATAAGAGCTCGTAAAGTTTTTTTAAGTCGGAATGTAAACGATTCAGAATACCTGGCAGGAGCCTTGACTAAATTAGGATTTACCGTTGAAGGAAAAAGCCTGATAGAATTCAAGGAAATAAAAATAAAAGAATTACCTAAAACCGAATGGGTCTTCTTTAGCAGCAAACATGCAGTGCGTTATTTTCTGAATCAGAAACCAAAATTAGAGAATGTAAAATTCGGCTGTGTGGGAACTTCTACCAGTGCAGAATTAAGAGCGCACGGTTTGCGTGCCGATTTCATTGGTCAAAGCACAGATGTGAAATTAGTTGGCAAGCAATTTGCCGCAAAAGTGGGAAGTTCAAAAGTTCTTTTTCCAATAGCAAAAGACAGTTTGCAGAGTATACAATGGCAAATGCCGAAGCGTGATAATGTGATCAATCTGAATGTCTACGCAACCATCAAACACAGCGTAGAGATCGATCCTTCCAACGAGATACTTGTTTTCACAAGCCCAAGCAATGTTGAAGCTTATCTGGAGAAGAATAAATGGCAACCCGAGCAAAAAGTGATTGCCATGGGCGATGCCACCGAAAATATATTGAAGAAGAAAAAAATAAAAGTAGCTGCAAAACCAACCTCCTTTAATGATCTTGGTCTTTTTCAGGCAATCCTTTCTTTATCCTAATTGACGAATCCTATGCAGAATTATCAGCGCCCCCGTAGAAATAGAAAAAGCGAAGTGATCAGGAACATGATCCGTGAAACAAATGTTTCAGTCGACAACCTGATCTTTCCTCTGTTTGTAACAGAAGGCTCAAAAGTTAAAAAGGAGATCAGTTCCATGCCCGGGATCTATCGCTGGAGTACAGATCTTCTTTTGAAGGAAATAGAAAGTTGCATGAAACTGGGGATTCATTCCTTTTGCATCTTCCCTGCTATCAATGATAAATTGAAGAATAAAAAAGCAAGTGAGTGTTTGAACGAAAAAGGTCTTTACCCTTCTGTGATCCGTGCAGTAAAAAAGAATTTTCCTGAGTCAATCGTTATGACGGATGTTGCTTTGGATCCTTACAGCAGTGATGGACACGACGGCTTGGTGAGAAACGGAAAGATCTTGAATGACGAAACGATAGAACTGTTGACAGCGATGTCTTTGATTCAGGCGCAAGCCGGTGCGGACATCATTGGTCCGAGTGACATGATGGACGGAAGAGTAGGCGCTATCAGAGAATGTTTGGATGAGAATGATTTTACAGATGTTTCTATCATGTCTTATACAGCAAAATATGCAAGTGCCTTTTACGGGCCGTTTCGTGATGCACTGGACAGTGCGCCTAAATTCGGGGACAAGAAAACGTATCAGATGAACTCGGCTAATAGCAAGGAGGCTTTGATCGAAGCAGATCTGGATATGAATGAAGGGGCTGATTTTTTAATGGTGAAACCGGCTTTGAGTTATCTGGATGTTATAAAATCTTTGAATGACAATTTCGATCTTCCAATTGCTGCCTATAATGTGAGTGGAGAATATGCAATGGTAAAGGCCGCCACCGCTAAAGGATGGATCGACGGTGACAAAGTAAGAGACGAGATCCTACTAAGCATAAAAAGAGCAGGTGCTTCCGTTATCTTAACTTATTTTGCGAAGGAATTTGCTCTGGCAAAAAAATAGTTGTGGGGGTTTAGATTTAAGATCAGTCTTGAAACCACTCTTCGACTTCTTCCGATTTTTATCGCGTTGGAGTGATCAAATAGCGTTTCCTGCCAATAGATTGAAGCAGTAGTCGAGATGTCAGGTCGAGCGCAGTTAAGTTGATAGGTCGAGCGTAGTCGAGATGTCAGGTCGAGCGTAGTCGAGACCCAACTATTCTTGAGAAAGAAATTAAAATAAAATAACTTGCAAAACAGAAAACATATTTTTCTTTGTGGATTCATGGGAAGTGGAAAATCTACTCAGGGAAAAAAGCTGGCTTCACTTCTTCGCATGCGTTTTGTAGACCTTGATTCCTACATTCAGAAGCAGGAAAACAAAGTTATTCAATCAATTTTTGATGATGAAGGTGAGTTGCATTTCAGGAATCTGGAAACGAAATACCTGAAGGAGCTGATTGAAGACAAGAACGATAAGGTATTTTCTTTGGGTGGAGGAAGCGTTTGTTTCAACAACAACATTGAATTGATCAAAAAGAACGGAATTCTGATCTATATTGAAATGCCTGCAGCAGCATTGGCAGAGCGACTGAATAAGTCAAGAAAAAGCAGACCCCTGATCAAAAATCTGGCAGCCGCTGAACTATTGAATTATGTTGAAACGAAATTGAGCGAACGAGAAAAATATTACCTTGAGTCACACTTGAAAATAAACGGCATTGATCTGAAACCCGAAAAATTAAAGGAATTGATCCTCACCTATAAAAGTGCTCATGTGTAAAAGCAAACAATTTCTGATCCTTATCGCGTGGACTTGTTTTTTCAAAGGCAAGTCTCAGGAAATGATGTATCATGAGGGCAATGTAGGATTTAATATCGGTGGCGTGTTCGCTTTCGGATCACACGTACAACGTCTTGGGCTTACCTTCAATTTTTTTTACATCAATGATTTTATTCAGGCAAATTCTGAGTTACGTTTCTATCAGAACATGAAAAATTTGGGACCCAACCTGCGTTACGCAGAGTTGGTGATCGCGCAGGGATTCGTGTTTGGGTATGGACAAAGGAACAGAACTACTAATCCATTCGTTAATACTGTTTCCAATCAAACAGGTTATCAGTATTCCATTGGCTATTCTTACAATGCCTGGTTCACACCCAGAAAAGTGATCCGAACAACGCAGCAGACCGGAATTATCAGTTTGCAATTCGAAGATATTTCCTTCATCACCGAAAATGACCTGCTAGCAAGACCTTTGTTGGACCGTTTCCGTACCGGTGCATTTTTAATTCAGTATCAAAAAGATTCTATTGTTCAGGTGGGAGTGAATTGCACCTTGTGGACAGGAAAAATGGGTAAAAGCGTGAGGGACGATTCCAATTATCCGGCACCAGGTTATATGGATACCACAGGAGGTGTTTACACGAATTATTCCCATGGCTTATTAAGTGCCCAGGTCAAATATCACTTTGTAATGGGGCAGATCATTCAGGCCAACATTGGGGCAGATGCTGAACAAATTAGAAATGTTGTTCAGAACAAGATAATACATGACGTTTGCTGGTTACCCAAATCTTGGTTCAAAAGATACAATTGTCATATACCCATGATAGACCTGGAAGGAAATCAATACTTATACAGGCCAGAGCAAAAGATCAAAAAAGCAAAACCTTATTGGGGGATCAGTACGAATTCGAATTTATTCTATTGAAAATTATTTTTTCAACTTTTCATTCTTCTTATGCCTCTCCTTATCTCTTTTCGATTTCTTTTCCAGATTTTTCTTTAAGGCTTTTTCAAGATCTACGCCGGTTTG
>DAORJH010000284.1:0-3830 GCA_035438925.1 Bacteroidia bacterium
CACCGGTATTTTCTTTTCGAAATTATTCGGATTTTCCTTTACCCTCCTTCGTTTCATTTCCATTGCCTGTGTTCTACTCAGTACCCTCATTATCGATGCGAATTTAAAACGATGGACCTCGAATCGAACGCAACGTTTGTTCGTCCTCTTGCTTTTTGTTTTTAATCCACTCACTCTTTCCCTGGGAAATTCCTTTCTGCCGGATGTCTTTCAATTGTTTTTGGGACTTCTGTGCTTTCATTTTCTACTTCGCTATCTGGAGCATGGAAAAAGTGTAAGCTACCTTCTATTGATCCTGTTTTGTGTTCTCTTGACCTTGAACAGGCAGACAGGACTCTTGCTTCCACTTATCTTCGCGGTTCTTCTCTTAGGAAAAGGCAATTGGACAGCGAAAAAATGCTTTATCGCTTTGCTGCCTCTTTTGCTCACTTCTCTGGCGCTTTTTCTTTTTGGGTATTTGGCCAAGGAGATTCTACCACAGAATTACAATTTGCAGCTGAACAATATTCTCAACACCCTGCTGCATCCACACCTGAGCAACTTTGTGGTCATCGGCTATTATTTTGTTACTTCTACCATTTGTTTCGGTTTGTTTATTTTACCCCTGAGCATTTCCTCTTTCAAACAAAGTTATTTGTCCCTCAAAAGTTCCCGTATAACTCAGCTTGTTTTACTTATTTATCTGCTCCTTGTTACGATCAAATGCATGTATTCCGGCAACCTCTTTCCTTTTGTGGGAAATATCTTTTATCATGTGGGAGTGGGACCGGTGATCATGACCGGATTTAATACCGATGAAGGTCAGGTCTTGAGTTTGACAGCCAAAATCATCTGGATCCTTTTGAATTTTGTGGGAGCCATGAGTTTTTTCATCTCCATGCAAAGCATCCTGAAAAAGCAAGAAGACCCCCGACCTGTAAGCTCCTTTTTCAAGAACCTATTCGTGCTTTACTTAGTACCTCTGTGTTTCTCCTATGCTAACGACCGTTACCTTTTGTTTTTGCTGCCCTTTTATTTGATGGCTTATGTCCTTTCCAATAAGAAAGAGAGCAACAAATTATCTTTTCTATTTCTCTTCCTTCCTCTCTTTTACTTTGGGCTGGCCGGCTCGCATGATTATATGGCTTTAAACAGAGCGAGGATGCAAGCCACTGACTATTTAGTGAAGGAGAAACAGATCTCTCCTCAAAACATCGATGGAGGCTTTGAATTCAATGCCTGGCATGCCACGGACTCCAGGAACTACAAGGCCTCTCATACAGGCCGTTGGTGGTTTGTAGGGCAGGACGAATACATCATCAGTCCCGTACCAAGACCCGGATATACCATTGAACGTTCTTTTCCTTTCAAAAGCTGGATGTCCTTTTCGTTTGAAGAGATCTTTGTATTGAGCAGGGATAAAGACTAGGAAAGGTTCTGCCCCAGGGCTTCGTTTAGGGGGACGTGTTCGCCTTTCATTTTCTAATTTATGTAGTTAAAATGTGACATTAAATATAAAAAAGCCGTTTAATGTTGTATTATTACTGCATTTTGTCCTTTTTTATTCCGTTTTAATCAGCTATATTTGTAGTATATATATGACATTAATACATATAAATGAGTAGAATGTTAGAAAATAGCTACAATACGAATTGGTTCAGTTTAAGTGACCAGGCCATCCTGCGAGAATTGGGTCTCTTCGTAAAAGAGACGCGTTTGAAACTGAATTACACACAAAATGATCTGGCCGAAAAAGCCGGTGTGCATCGTGTTACGATCAGTGAATTCGAGCATGGTCTTCGCAGTATTTCCCTGATCACATTCATTGAACTGCTAAGAGCTTTGGATCTGCTCGATCTGCTGGATGCGTTTCAAACAAGAGCTGTCGTAAGTCCCTTGCAAATGGTCAGGTTAGAAGCGCAAAAAAGACAGCGTGCTTCTCATCCGCGAGCAAGAACAAAGGGCAAAAGGCTCGGACACATAAAACGAAAGAAGAAATAGAATGAACACAGCGCAAATAAAACTTTGGGGCGAAAATGTAGGGGCTGTTTCCTGGGACGATCGTTCGCGTACAGGAGCTTTTGAATTTGAACCCGATTTCTTAAAGACGAATTGGGATATTTCCCCGATCATGATGTCCTTAGCGGAAGCAAGAAGAAGGGGCAGGGGCAATGCCATCTTTGAATTCAGGAATTTGAATCGCGATACGTTTTATGGTCTGCCCGGATTATTATCAGATGTTTTGCCTGATCGCTATGGAACTATTTTGATCAATGCCTGGCTTGCCTCTATTGGGAGAGAACCTGGAAGCATGAATCCCGTTGAGCGCTTGTGTTATATTGGCAACAGAGGAATGGGAGCCTTGGAATTTGGTCCTTACACAGAAACTAAAAAAGAAAGAGCGGTTGATATTGATATCAAGAGTCTGGTGGAGATGGCACAGCAAATTTTAAATCAACGAAAAAAATTCAGCACCAACATTAAACAGAACGTAAAGAAGGGCATAGAAGAAATCATACGAGTAGGATCATCGGCTGGGGGGGCAAGAGCCAAAGCCATTATAGCCTATAATGAAAGAACGGGAAAGGTAAAATCTGGTCAGGTGGATGCACCTTCAGGATTCGAGCACTGGCTTATTAAATTTGATGGCGTTACCAATAAGCAACTCGGTGATCCGGGAGGATATGGGCGCATTGAATTGGCCTATTACCACATGGCTCTGCAATGTGGAATTGACATAAGTGAATCTCGTTTACTGGAAGAAAATGGAAGAGCCCATTTCATGACAAAACGATTTGACCGCAAGGGAGCAAAGGAAAAGCTGCACGTGCAAACACTTTGTGGTATGCAGCATTATGATTTTTCAATGGTAGGAGCCTATGCTTATGAACAGGTCTTTCAAACCCTGCGTACTTTGAAATTACCTGCAAGTGCGAGCGAACAATTGTACAGACGCATGGTGTTCAATGTCATTGCCAGGAATCAGGACGATCACACAAAGAATATTTCCTTTTTGATGGATAGAACAGGACGCTGGCAACTCGCACCGGCATACGATGTAACGTATGCTTATGATCCGGGCAATCAATGGACAAAGCAACACAATCTCTCCATCAACAATAAAACAACAGGCATTAGCAGAGCAGATCTCTTGAAGCTGGCAAAAGAAATGAATGTAAAGCAGGCCAAGGCGATCATTGAACAAGTAAAAGATTCCATTTCAAAATGGCCCGAATTCGCCGCGCAGGCCGGAGTCACAAAAAAACAGAGCAAAGCCATTCAAAAAGTACTCTTGCTGGATCTTTAGAGGACGATCCTTTTTAAGGGAACTTTTTCCCCCCACTTATTTCTAAAATCATTCCACTTATCAAAGTACAGTAGTTTTAAGTAACGAATTCTTTTGTATTCCGTAAAGCAAAGTAATTCGAATGTTTAACCTTTTAAAACACACAGTATGGAAACGAACGCTACTTATTCAGGCACTCCGGTGCCAATTCAAGGACACAAATTATTGACCGAATTCATTTTGTTTTTCTTCTTCTTCTTTTTCTTAACTCATTTCAACTATGCGCAAAAAGATAGTTTAGGTGCTATCAGAGTTATTGTTTCCGATAAAGAAACAAAGGAAATGATCCCCTTTGCAAACGTGGTCTTCTTTAAGAAAGGAAAGCAAATAGCGGTGAAGACCACTGATTTCAATGGAGAATGTACTGCTCAGTTACCGGCTGGAGTTTATTCGGTGAAAGGAGTTTATGTTGGTTATCAGTCAATGGAAGTAACAGACGTGAAGGTGCAGAAAGGAAGAACCTCTTATATAAGTTTACGCTTAGATGGTGGAGATGGATTGAAAT
>DAORJH010000285.1:0-3825 GCA_035438925.1 Bacteroidia bacterium
GAATCATGCTGTGAAATTAACAGCACGGGATCTTGGCATTGCTATCAACGAGTACAGCGTTGTAGGCATTCCGTATCAAGGACTTTTTGCTCATCATTGGTATATCGGAACAGACAAACCAATGGATGCGGCAAAGATCCGGGAGAAGATAGATCAGCATTTAATGGCGCTCAATGACGATTATATAACAGAAAGAAAACATGCCTTAAAGGAAGTGTTGGTCACTGTGCTTCCAAATCAAACATTCATTGATTTTCTTGCCAGTAAGAACAAACTGGGAGGGCAGAGTAAATTTCCCAGAGTGCTTAAAGGGAAACATTTGAATGACTGGATGAATTTTCTAGAAAAAAATAAAAAATAATTTTTGCTGGTCAGTCTCATATATCAAACATTTCTGATCGTTCTTTTTTTGACGTTCTCCTTTGGCCCAGCCTTCTTTGCGTTGATCAATACGGGAATAAAACACGGTTACAAATCAGGTTCTATACTGGCAACAGGTGTCGTACTCAGTGATTTTGCCTTATGTGTCCTCATGATCTTTTTAGTTGATTACGGCGCTACCAATTATATCAAGGATGAAAAAACGCAACGCTTCATGGGAATTTGTGCAGGTCTCCTCCTTGTTGTTTTCGGTTCCATGTATTTTAAAAAAGCTCCTGTACCAAAAAAAGATGAAGAAGTTAGCGTTTATGTTCCATCGCCTCTTGCCATGCTTCTCAAAGGATTTTTCCTCAATATACTGAATCCTGCCGTTTGGTTGATCTGGCTGGGAAATGTAACAGCTGTCAGCAAAACATTAAATTACAACACGGTCAGCATGATCATTTATTTCGGAGTTACGCTTGGCATCGTATTGCTTGTAGAGATAGCCAAAGTTTCTGCCGCCGGAAAACTAAAAAAATTCCTTACCGATTCTATCATGCACAAAGTGAATATTGTTACCGGTCTCCTGCTGGTATCATTTGGCATCATACTTGTGTACAATCATTACTTTGACTAAAAATGACGGAAGAAGAACTTGAAAATTTCAAACAAAAATTAATTGAAAGTACTGTATTTCCCAGTGTGTATATGTATAAATTCATTGTTGAAAGCAGCAATCGAAACATTGCACTGGTGGAGAATTTATTTGGTGAAGAAGCCGACATTCATATCAAAGAAAGTGGAAATGGAAAGTACACAAGTATCACGGCAAAGCAGGTAGAGGTCAACGCCGATGAAATAATTTTAGTTTATAAAAAAGCCCTCGAAATAAAAGGGATCATGTTCCTGTAATACAAATGTCGGCTTTCAAAATCCATATTCTACTTCTGCTGGCATTGATCTTGGGATTCCGGATTTCTTCCCAAACAAAAGAATTCTTTATTCCAGTGCTTGAAGGCAGGTCAATGGAAAGTGATTATAAAAAGATCTTGTTGCTTGATCTCCGTTACGACACATTGGATAATGGTTTCATTCTTCAGAAGAGAAAGAAATTGAGTCTGGTAATCGCCACTTCCTTCCGAAAACAACTTTCTGATGTGCTGAATTCACTGATCGATACAAGTGGTGCCAGAGGAACACTTTTACTTGTTCTCAGAAAATTCAAATTGGTGGAACGGAATGATATTGACTTTGAATACGGATACTGTTTTATGCGTGCCAGTATATTTGCAAAAGCAGAGAGCAATTATAAAAGGATAAATGATATTGATACCCTGATCACTCTCAAGGACAGTGAAGTGACGGATACATTGCTGAACGATGCGCGTAATAATTTTGTGAACCTCATCGCTCGCTCATTGAAAACAGATTTGAACGGAAAACCTGAATACACCTACAACGATATTGTGCATATGGATGATCATGAAAAAAAGATCATTCCCATCTATAACAACAACACATTTACAGATGGAGTTTATCTTTCCTGGAATTCATTCAGTAAACAAAAACCTGATTATACAGGGGCACAACTCAGTTACAAGTGGAACACGAATGTAAGAATAAAAGTAAAGGACAAGGAGGGAAAACCATTGAAACTGAGTGGTAATGAGATCTACGGCTTTGTTGACAAGAATATACCGTATGTGTGTACTGATTACGGTGCCTGTATCGTAGAAAAAAAGAACAATGAATTATTTTATATCGGCAAGAGTAAAATAACTTCTGACAATGAGGAGTATTCTGTGCCTATCACTGTTGCTGAGCTGCTCGGAAGCAATACGGCAAAGGTTGTAACCGGTGTAAGACCACCACTCGGACTATTCATCAGTCGGATCGATCATGTGGATGGTTCCTTCATGCGTGTAAAAAAGATCAAGTAATGGCTATTGTAATTCGATCCGGTGAATTAACCGTTACAATAAATGAAGCCGGAGCCGAAGTGTGCAGTGTCAAGAATAAAAAAGACGAGGAATATATCTGGCAGGCGGATCCTGCTATATGGGCAAGGCATGCGCCTGTACTTTTTCCCATAGTAGGAAAATTAAAAG
The DNA here is from genome assembly GCA_035438925.1 of Bacteroidia bacterium. Taxonomy (GTDB): domain Bacteria; phylum Bacteroidota; class Bacteroidia; order B-17B0; family Aurantibacillaceae; genus Aurantibacillus. The sequence goes on from DAORJH010000285.1 coordinate 2,472, forward strand.
AAGATCACTTTCTATACAGCAATAAAAAATTCACTCTACCTCAACATGGATTTGCCAGGGATAATAAATTCAAACTCATTAAAAAGGATGATCAGTGTTGTATTTTTGAATTAACTTCCTCCGATGAAACAAGAAAACATTACCCTTTCTCTTTTGAATTTCAAATAGAATACATTCTTTCTTCAAACAAACTTCAAGTAAATTATACGGTAATGAATCCCGGTAATGAAGTTATGCTTTTCTCATTGGGAGCTCATCCCGGTTTTATGGTAGAAGGCATGGAAGAATATTTTCTTGAATTTGATAAAGATGAATTACTGTTGAGTGGTCTACAAAATGGACTATTGAGCTCTCAAACAGAGAAACTTATTTTGAAAGACAAAAAACTTCCGTTGAAGAAAGAACTGTTTGACAAGGATGCTTTGATATTCGAGAATTCGCAAATAAACAACGTCTTGCTTTGTTCAAGCAGAACGGGGCGAAAGATTACAATGAAGTGTGAGCAATGGCCTTACTTCGGTATCTGGTCAAAAAAAGGTTGTAACTCCTTTGTTTGTCTAGAACCATGGTACGGTATTACTGATACTATTGATACTGATCAACAATTAAAAAATAAGAAAGGGATCATCCAACTTTCTCCACAAAAAACATTCAGCTGTTCTTTCGAATTGATCTTTGATTAGATCTTTGCGTATTCTTCTTTTACAAAATCCATCAACTCTTTAACATAAGCCGGACTAAAATCAAATTTAATTCCACCTGCTTTATAAATATCAGGAATACTTGCCGTGTAACCCAGCGCGAGTGCTTTCTTATAATTTTCAATACCTGTCCTTGCATTCTGTTTGTACTGTCTCCACATGGCAATAGCGCCTAACTGTGCAAAGCCATATTCAATATAATAAAACGGAACTTCAAACAAATGTAATTGGATCTGCCATCTTCTTTTCACATTATCTTCCAGTCCGGCATAATTGACAACCTTGCTTCCAAATTCATCCATGATGTCTATCCACATCTCGTATCTTTCTTTCACTGAATGTTCAGGTTTCAAATAAAGCTGGTGTTGAAACTTGTCAACTGCAGCGATCCACGGTAAGGCATCCATCACACTCTCTAACTGTTGACGTTTTGCTTTTTTCAATTCTTCCTCATTCTTAAAAAAAACGTCCCAGTGTTCCATGCTGATCAATTCCATGCTCATGCTGGCCAATTCTGCCACTTCACTTGGAGGGGATTTGAATTCTACCAGATCCAGATCTTTATCAAGAAAAGAATGGATTGCATGGCCTCCTTCATGAACTATCGTCACAAGATCACGATGCAATCCAACGGCGTTCATAAATATGAAGGG
>DAORJH010000286.1:0-3809 GCA_035438925.1 Bacteroidia bacterium
ATGGTGGGGATAATCTTCCGAAATCACAGGCATACAAAGATGCCACGATGGCTTATTTTATCAATAAGAACTGGTCAAAAGGTAAATTATTCATTCACTATAATGGTGCTTATCACAGCAATCACCACCAGGCAATTGAATGGTATCTAAAGCAGCTAAATCCAGAAATAAAAGTTGTTGTTATCTCTTCCTCTGAACAGAAAGATATTTCTAAACCGGAAGAAGCTGCGTTGGGCAGTGGAGATTTTATCATCTGCACACCATCAAGCATGACAAAAACGTATAAGTAGAAAGATCAGTTTTTCATTTTACTCAGTTTGTCAGGATTGATCACAGTTATCGTTCCTCCGCTTACTTCAATTAATTTTTCATCTTTAAAATCACTTAAAGTTCTGATCACTGTTTCAGTTGCGGTACCTACAAGATTCGCCAGGTCTTCGCGGGAAATCGCAATACTGAACTTCTCCTCATTTTCTTTCTTGTATTTATTGTAAAGTGTCATGAGTGCCTCCGCAACTCGTTTACGAACGGAGTTATAGGCCAGTTTCACCAATTGCTCTTCCCTGTCAATGATATTATTTGAAAGAATGCTGATGAATTTACGTGAAACTTCAGGACTCCTGTAAACAAGTGAAAAGAAGTCATCTTTCGGAACAGTACTGATCTCAGAATCTTCTAGCGTCTCTGCACAATCCGTGTATTTTCCATCTTCCAGCAGCGCAAGATATCCGAAGAAATCTCCTTCGTTGTAAAGCCCGTTTATTAGTTCTTTACCCATTTCATTGGTCTTGTAGGTCTTTACTTTACCTTTTTTTACGAAGAAGACAGATTTCGGAAGGGAGCCTTCGTGATAAATATTCTGTTTTTTCTTGTAAGCGATCACCTCTCTTTTTTCGGAAAGTTTTTTTAATGGCTCAATACTTTTTACTTCCTTAATGAAACTGTCAAATCCCTCCAATGTATTCTCATATTCTTTCTTGAGGAGTTCTGCTTTTTTCAGACGACTTTCTATCGCATTCAAAAGTTCAATATCATCGAATGGTTTAGTAATATAATCATCAGCTCCCATTTCCATTCCCTTCCTGAAATCGCTTCGTTCAGCTTTTGCAGATAGAAATATGAATGGAATATTTGCTGTTTCCTTATTCTTAGAAAGTAAATGAAGAACTCCATATCCGTCTAATACGGGCATCATAATATCACAAATGATAAGATCCGGTTTTTCACGGTTTGCCGTTTCAACTCCAATTTTGCCATTTTCGGCGGTGAATACTTTGTAGTTCGAAAATTCAAGGATCTCGGAGGTATTTTCTCTCATTTCCTTGTTGTCCTCAATAAGTAGTATCTTTCTTTCCATATCAGTTAATAAATGTAAGTTTAAATTTCGTTCCTTTTTCTAATGCGCTTTCAAATTCAATGATACCGTTCAGAATTTCCACATATTTTGCAACGATATTTAGACCCAATCCCGTTCCTTGTATATTAGATGCATTATGTCCTCTGAAGAATCGTTGAAAAAGATGCTTTTGATCTTCTTTAGAAATACCCATACCCTGATCTTCAATTTCAATATGAAATTTGTGATTGCTGCAATTGGTTCGCACGAATATTTTTTTGTTTTCCGGTGAGAACTTAATCGCATTGGAAACAAGATTGAAAGTAATGTGTCGTATGATCTTTTTATCAAGCGAAACAACAGAATCATCGCCGCTGTGTTCGTAAATTATGATCTGCCCGGCTTTTGCCAAAGGGCGCATTTCATTGATGAGCTCTGCGAAAAATTCATCAATTTTGAATTCTTCTTTAGACAGGGTAATTGCTCCTTCTTCCAGCTTGCTGATAGAGAGCATGTCATTTAAAATATCAGTTAAATGAGTCACTGAAGATTTAATCCTGTCCACATGTTTTTTTTGTTTTTCTTTATCACCTTGTTCGCCGTATTTTGAAACAAGGGAAAGTGACGAGAGGACAGTGGCAAGGGGGGTTCTGAATTCATGCGAAGCCATGGACACGAATCTAGATTTCAACTCATTTAATTCTTTCTCCTTACCTAATGCATTCTTCAGTTCATCTTTTGTTTTTTCAAGTTCTTGAATAGCCTCTTTCATGATCTGAGTTCTTTTCTCAACTTGTTTTTCCAGTTCCTGCGAATAATTCTTCAATTGAGCTTGCGCGAGTTTGCGCAGAGTGATGTCAATAATGAACCCGATCACATATTTTTCTCCGTTCTTTTCAAATGGACTCAGACTTATTTCAACGGGAAACTCTTCCCCGTTTTTTTTTCTGCCGTAAAGATCCATTTCGCCACCCATAGCTCTCGCATGAGGATTCTCTTGAAAATTTTCTCTGTGTGAAATATGTTTAGAAGCGAACTTTGAGGGTATAAGAACTTCAACCTTTTTTGTTACCAATTCGTTTGCGGTGTAACCAAACATCTTGTTCGCAGAAGGATTCACTTTTATGATCGAACCCTCCCGATCAGTTATAATTATCCCTTCCGTAGCGTAATTGAATAGGGCTTCCAAATCATCCTTAATCTCCATCTTATTTCAGTAACAGATTCTAAAGTACTAAAATATTAGTCAGAATTAAACTTCTTTTATATTTACATAAATACTTGATATTTAAACATTTATAAAGAAAAAGCGCGTGGTTAACCAACTTACAAGGAGGTAATATTTGCTTTGAAGGGCAGTTTAATGACTTAAATCAACATGAAAACTGATGGCCGTCATAATTTTTGATCTTTTAAGAACTGAAATTTGGTAAAAAAGGAAGTGGAAGTACAAAAGATATACGAACAACATGATGAAAATACAAAATGGATGAAAGACATGTTGTTTTTTCAGGATGAGATGCTTGTATTGCAACGCAGACTGGCTGAAGTTGCTGGTAAGAATAACGATAAGGATTTTCTTGCGCGTTTAGAGCATTTTCAAAATCAACTGATCGTTCAAAAGAATAACATAGACAATCTGAAACATGAGATCAATATTGGGAATGATGCGATCGCTGCAGAAATTAAAAAGAATGTAACAGCAATTGACCATAGAAGTGTGAAGGACCACAGCGAACTTCGTTCACAGGTACAGAACTTTGAAAAAGTGTACAATGAAAACAAAGAGGAGCTTAACCGTTTTTTAAGCAAATGGATGTAAAACACAATTAAACAAAATAAAATGGCAACAACAATTCATTCAACAGGAACACACAACACAGGTTCAAAAGCGCATGCATCTTCATACGAAAGATTCATGGAAAAGATCAAATTCAGTTATTTTGGTATAATCAGTATGACTATTCTTATAGGCAGCTGTTTAGGGGGAATCACTGCCATGGTTGTTCTAAAAAACGATGCTGCATTGTGGCAATTAGGTTTATGTATGGCTGTTTCAATGGCAAATAATGTGGCTGCCATCAGTCAGGCTCCGATAAAGTGGGTGGTTAATTCCTTTGTTATTGGAATCGTTGTAAATACTTTGCTGATTCTGGCAAACGTTCTATAATTAAGTACAATTAAATTCTTCATATGCAGAACGAGCATTCCGATGAAATTTTTCAGAGGAAGATCGACGCTGGTGAACATATTGAGCCGGGGGATGCTATGCCCTCGGGTTACCGTTCCCATCTTATTCGTCAGATCTCCCAGCATGCCCACTCAGAGGTGATTGGTATGCAGCCTGAAGGAAACTGGATCACCAGGGCCCCTTCATTAAGAGCAAAACAAATTCTTCTTGCGAAGATACAGGACGAAGGAGGTCATGGCCTTTATTTATACAGTGCTGCTGAAACTCTTGGCATTACAAGAG
>DAORJH010000287.1:0-3803 GCA_035438925.1 Bacteroidia bacterium
TGCAATCAGAGTATTTTCAGAAAGACACGACGCAAATCACTTCTAAATGGGCCAAGATCCTGCAGGATAAAGGGATCAAGGAGATCAAGGGAAAGATCGTAGGTGATGCAAGTTATTTCGACCGGTCCATTCCCTCCAACTGGATCTGGGCTGATATCAATAATTATTTCGGTGTTGCACCTTGCGCATTATCCTATAATGACAATAAATTCAAAATAGTCTACTGCACAAAAGATGCCGGATGTAAGGCCGATGTGATCAATACCATTCCAAGTTATCTGAATCAAACGATCACCGTTAATTCCAATGTCATCGGAAAAGGAACAGAAGATGAAGCCTATGTACAGGGGGATCCCTTTTCTTTTATAAAAGAAGTGAACGGACGTATTCCACCTAAGAAGAAAAATTATGATGTGGAAGCAGCTCTCCCCGACCCTGCTCTGCTTTGCGCAGAAATGCTTTATACATCATTGAGTTCGCTTGGAATAAAATGCGATAGAACAAAAATTGAATCCAGATACAAAACGGAAGACAGTCTAGCAACACGGCATTTATTGCACACTCATTTTTCCCCTTCTCTGGATAAACTGATTTTTTTTACCAATATCAGAAGCAATAATCATTACTGTGAAACGATCTTAAGAGCTGTGGGCAAAGGCAGTATGTATAACGGAATTGAAGCTGTTAAGAAATACTGGAAAGAACAAGGTTTGAATACCGAAGAACTTTTTATGACAGACGGAAGCGGATTATCCAGAGCCGATAACATAAGTACTTCTTTTCAGGCTAATGCTTTATTGAAAATGTGTGGCGACAGTGTTAAATTCCAGACTTTTTACAACTCTCTCCCCGTTGCCGGAAAAAGCGGGAGTATGAGTGGAATAGGAAAAGGAAAATTCATTGAGAACAATATGCGAGCCAAAACAGGATACATCAACAGAGCCCGCGGTTACTGTGGTTACGTGAAGAGTCAATCCGGCAAAGAACTGGTCTTCTCTGTTTTATTCAATAATTACAACTGTACGGCTAAAGAGGCGAAAGTAAAGATCGAAAAATTTTTAATTGCCCTCGGCGAGTTGTAATTTTACTCTCATGAATTACCTAATTAAAAATGCAATTCTGGTGAACGAAGGAGAGATCTTTTCCTCCGACCTGCTTATAGAACACGGGATCATTTCACAAATTGACAGAGAAATTGAGAATAATGGGAACTACAAAGAAATAAATGCAGAAGGCCTGCATCTTTTTCCGGGCATCATTGATGATCAGGTACATTTCAGAGAACCGGGATTAACACACAAAGGAGACATTCATTCAGAATCAAGAGCAGCAGTTGCCGGAGGGATCACCAGTTTCATGGAGCAGCCTAATACAGTACCTCCTGCTATTACTGTTGAAGAACTCGAAAAAAAGTACACAAGGGCTTCACAGTGTTCTTTAGCCAATTATTCATTTCTAATGGGCACCACGAATGATAATCTGGAAGAACTGCAAAAGACAGATTATTCAAAAGTGGCAGGTGTAAAGATCTTCATGGGATCTTCAACCGGAAACATGTTGGTAGATAATATAAAATCTCTAGAAGATGTTTTCTCAAAAGTGAATGCATTGATCGTAACGCATTGCGAAGATGACCCCATGATCAAGGCAAGGCAAAAACAATTGGTGGAAGAGTATGGTGAAGACCTTCCAACTTATTTTCATCCCATCATCAGAAGTGAAGAAGCTTGTTATAAATCATCATCATTTGCAGTTGGACTTGCAAAAAAACACAATACCAGATTGCATGTATTTCACATATCAACAGCTAAAGAATTATCTCTCTTCACCAACAAGATCCCTCTAAAAGATAAATTGATCACTGCTGAAGCATGTATTCATCATTTGTGGTTCAGCGATGAAGATTATAAAACGAAGGGGAACTTCATCAAATGGAATCCCAGCGTGAAAACTGCGCACGACAGAGAAATGATCTTTCAGGCTGTTCTGAATGATACAATTGATGTTGTTGCTACCGATCACGCTCCTCATACGCTCGAAGAAAAGAATTTGCCTTATCTGAAAGCACCAAGTGGTGGACCTTTGGTTCAGCACAGTTTACTTGCCATGCTTGATTTTCATGCAAAAGGAAGGATCAGCCTTGAGAGGATCGCAAAAAAAATGGCTCATGATGTTGCAACACTTTTTCGAATAAATAACAGAGGATTCATAAGAGAAGGCTATGCAGCTGATCTTGTATTAGTCGATCTGAATAAAGAAACCAAAGTAACAAAAGATAATTTGCTTTATAAATGCGGATGGAGTCCTTTTGAGGGACACACATTTACAAGTACCATCCACTCTACTTTTGTGAATGGTCATTTAGCGTACGATCAGGGTAAGATCAATGATTCTCATTTAGGTCAACGTTTACTTTTTAATACAAAAAAATGATCGATTCCATTCGCCTTCAATTATTGTTAGCTAAAGTAATTACAACAGCCAAAGATGTTGGTCAATGGATCCTGACGGAAAGGCAGGAGAATTTTTCACTCGATAAAGTAGAGATCAAGGGATTGAACGATCTTGTGAGTTATGTGGATAAAGGAGCTGAAAGCAGAATTGTAAAAGAGCTCTCGGATCATTTTCCGGCTGGATTCATAGTTGAAGAGAATTCGGTTTCCTCGCGGCAGGATTATAACTGGATCGTAGACCCTTTGGACGGAACGACCAATTTTGTGCATGGTGTACCCTGCTACGCCGTGAGTATTGCTTTGGAATACAAAGGTGAAATTATTTTAGGTGTTGTTTACGAGATCAATCGTGATGAGTGTTTTTATGCAACCAAGGATTGTGGCGCTTATCTCAACTCCCAGATAATACGCGTTTCAGAAACAACACATTTAAAAGATAGTTTGATCGCCACGGGTTTTCCAATTTATAATTTTTCAAGAATGGCTGCTTATTTAAAAACGCTGGAGCAATTGATGAGAAACACACATGGAATAAGAAGAATGGGGTCTGCAGCTGTAGATCTTTGTTACGTAGCTTGTGGAAGATTTGATGCTTACTTTGAATACAATTTAAATCCCTGGGATGTGGCGGCAGGTGCTTTAATTGTGAAGGAAGCCGGGGGTTGTGTTTATGATTTTAATCATACTAACGGTTGGCTTTTTGGGAAAGAGATCATGGCCGGGAATTCAGCGATGATAATGGAATTAGGCGACCTTGCTTCGAGGTCAGGACTACATTAATTCTCAGCGAATTAACTTTTGATCATTTCCTGATTTCAAAATTTCTCCTTTCGTAACTTTTTCATGGCGCAATTTCATTCATTTTGTTTTTCAACAAAAATTCAATTTTAACATGTCTAATTGCATTAATAGTTTAACTTAGATGGACCTTAAAAATAATTAAAATAAAAAATATATGAAGAAACAATTACTAAGTCTTGCGTTTGGTTTACTTCTCGGAGCTGGTTCTCTCATGGCACAGATCCCACAATCCATGAAGTATCAGGGTATCGCCCGCAATAATAGTGGAACAGCTCTTGCCAATCAGGCACTGACTGTAAGAATAAGCATACATGATGTTACTCAGAATGGAACTATTGTGTTTCAGGAGACTCATTCTGTTACAACTAGTCCATACGGATTATACAATTTGAATTTAGGAACAGGATCTGTCAACAGCGGAACCTTCAGTGCCATCAACTGGGGTGTTGGCAATAAATACATAGAACAAGAAGTGAATTTCGGAAGTGGATTTGTTTCCATGGGTACCTCACAATTCTTAAGTGTTCCTTATGCATTGCATTCGGCTAA
>DAORJH010000288.1:0-3776 GCA_035438925.1 Bacteroidia bacterium
AATGCCCTATCGCCTCTTTCCTTACCTAAGATCTCGATGATACCATGATTGAATAGATCTCCTTCAAATGGCGTTGGTGATAATTGTCCTAAATAGATCTCCAGATCCTTCGCCATCTTCTTTATAGCACCATTATCGAAGAAGAAATCGATCACCATCATCAAACTGAAATTGATACTGTCGTTCACACTGCTGTGCTGTGCATTTCCAACACATTTTAATTGAACTTGTCCAAGATCTTCGCTCATTTTAAATACACCTTCGGTATTCACCAAGCAGTTCTTGGTACTCAGACTCACATAATTTCCGGGTAAACTTGGTTCTTCCAGTTTTTCTTTATTGGAGATCTCATACATTTCATTTTCCTTGTCGTAAGACAACAGTCCACTGGCCTCGATCACATCCTTAGAACTTCTTGCTCCCTGCAATGAGAGGAAGGTAGAGAACACCATATTCGTATCTGCATTGTAGAACAATCCGGTTCCAACAGCAGCACCATTCATGTCCACCGCTTTTTCCGGGATCGGGATCTGAATATCCTTAGGATTGATCTCTCCTCTGAATTTCAAATATGATTTTCCGATCTTTGAACATTTGTGCACGATCTTGGTTCCCCCTTCGAAAGTTAAATGTTCCTGCTGCGCTTGAAGAAATACTTTTCCTGCAAAACTGAAATAGTCATTGAATTTAAAATTCTCTCTCTCCGGAATTGCTCCTTCTGAAATTGTTTGTCCTGCAGAATCAGGTTTGATAGTTGCAAAGTGAATGATGTAGGGTTTATCATTCTCATCAATGTATCGGTAATCTCCACTTGCGAGATAACTGAAACGTCCGAATATATTTGTGGTGGCGTTGCGGATATTGTGATACTTTGTAGTGGTATTAGCCATGATACTGGAATTCTCCAAGGTATCCATCACCGCATTCTTGAATAAAGTTACGTCTCCGTTATATGGGAATACACGAGCATCCGCCACATTGATATAGGGAACATTCTTACAGGAAATTATATACTTACGAAGATTGTACTTGGCACCAGGTGCCACAAACATGAGTGAATCTTGCTTTGGATGAACACTTATGAACTTTGGTCCCTCGAGATCGAGACCTGTTTCTGATTGATCGACATCGATTTTCTTCTGCGTATCTCCTAACTCAATATCTTCCGCATCCATGTACCATTTAAAACGATCCATGTAGGCGATATACTGATTCTTATCAAACTTTACGTATGAACCTTCTCCGTTCGTTATAAACTCTCCTTCCCGTTTATCAAAATCGATCTTAGAGTTTACATTCACGGTACTAAAGGTGAATCCTTCTTCATTGAAGGCTTTCAGGTGAAAGACAGAGGTATCTGCAAAGAATCTTCGTTTCACAAATAGAATATTTCCCGAACTCAGATCGGCTTTTTCAAATTCCACTTTTCCATTTCCGGTAAGTGCTTTTTTCGAAAGATCATATCTTCCGTGAAAACGCACTCTTTCCTTATAGGAAACGAATTTCTTTCTAAGATCGGAGGCTTGCAGTAATTCAGAATATGGGCGAAAATGGATCTTTACTGTGTCACCATGAGCAACAGGGAATTCAGGATTATCGTTTTCCTTCACGTCAAAGGTTTGAGCCACACCGTTAGCACTGTCGGGGAAAAAGATCAGATCAGGAATAACGGAATGACTGGCACTGAAATCCAGATCTCCGCCTCCACGTAAACCTTTATTGCTTAAACGAATTTCCTGATTGAAATTTCCTTTGCCACCATAGATAGGAAATCCACCGGGAGGTGTTTGTCGTATGAACCCAAGTGAATAATCACTTTGCAAAGTCAATTTTTCTCTGAAATCAGGGAAAATTCCGGAGGATGAGAAAGTCCCGTCAAAACGGAGACGTTCATTTCGGAAGTTATCCAAACTATCAATATTAAAAGGATCCAGTTTGAAATAGAATTTATCGCGACCATAAACTCCCTTAAATGTTTGTCGTTTATCATAGAATGTATAACTCTCTTTGAAACTTTGGAAGCTAGGGAATGTAGGTGCTTTTCCCCATCCACTTTTATTTTTAGGCGCATCGATCCTTAATTCACCGTTTACATTTTCAATGAGTGTTTGTACTTTTTTATAGGTGAAGTTGCCTTCTGCGTCGGGTTCTGTTTGTACGAAGATACGGATGGAATCAATGGTCTTCATTTTGATCTTGAATTGCTCGTAATCAAACACAAAATCTTTCCCAATGAATTCGAACTTACCGGATGATACAACTCCATTGAAATCGATCTGCCTGTTCTTCTTCAGTATCATTTCTCCGTTATTAGGAATGATCCACACTTTTTGTGTATCGCTCAAGAGAACATTCTTCACTCCTCTTACCCTGATATCATAATTGAGCAGATTCATGGTTGCATTATCTTTTCCAGGCAAAACAGAATGCAGTGTAATGATATCGTAATCGTGCTTATGCCTTGCATTCTCTGCGTAATCAAATAATCGCTGACGGGGAGTAATGACATCTGATTCCGGATTGTAATCGATCAGTCCGATGATGGCCATTTTGAAGATGATGGGTCTGAGATCGACCGCCATGAACTTGATGTATTTGGCAAAATCAATTACAGTGAAATTAGCCAGCTTGTTATTTTCGTTGTAGTAATCGATCATCCTGTTCAGTGGATTGATCTTCTCTTGTCCTCTTATGCTTTCTGATTTCTCTTTAGTATAAAAATCGGATGACTCGAAAAAAGCTTCTCCCTGAAAATTAGTAGGCAGAAAATTAAAATTCATAAACTGATCATCGATCTTCCAAACGATCTGTTCAATGTGCATGTCGTACTTATGAAAAGAATTGGTGAATGGAGTTTTTTGAAGCCCATCATCCCCTCTTAAGATTGTAACCACTCGCGGTTCAACCTGATAGGTAAATCCTAAACCGGGATGATAAATGGTATCCTTGTCCAAAAAGAATTTCACAGTTCCCGGATTGGCCACGATCTTATCCTGATTCATTCCAAATGCACGTGCACTGATCTCAAGGAATTTTTTATTGTTACGTTTAAAGATGATCCTTGCGGGATTAGCAGCACTACCGCTTCCTACAAATTTCGGTCCCTTCATTCCAAAACCACCGTCATAATCCACATCAGGATAAATATTTTTTACTACAAGACGTTTACTGTAAGAGTCAAATCGTGGGTAGGTTCTCTCCCCTTGCTCAGAAATGATACGATCGGATAACCTACCCGTCTGTGGCTTATCAAAGAATTGCTTTCCAACAAAAGTTGCTGTGTCACTTGTGTAATTTCCGGTTTTGCAATCAATGGAATATCTTTTTAATGTAGCATAAACTTCATCATCCAACCCACATCGCTTCCAGCTCACTTTACCACCTTTCCCTCTGAAAATCCCCCATGCTGGATAGTAAATTCCTGAAGTATTTTCAATGGCAATGCTATCCCCTCGTGGATTAGAACCGATCAAAACAATATCGGTGAATACCACCTTGGATAAAGTATCATACTCAAATTTAAAATTTGCATCCGTGCTATAGTAAGTGTAGGACGGAGATTTATAAAAGGCATTTCCCTTAAAGATATTCTCACTCATTTCAAAGAATTCCTTGATCCCATTATTGGATTTTCCTTTCAGGATCTTATCAACGCAATCCTGCCAGTTCTCAAAAGTACTTGAAGGTTTGTTGCTTTGAATGGCACTGATAAGGGTATAAAAATAGGAGTAAAAGCAAGGGTGTGGCTTCAGTTTCTTTTTCAACATATTATTGCA
>DAORJH010000289.1:0-3775 GCA_035438925.1 Bacteroidia bacterium
AAGCACAAAGAACATGAAGGCCGGATTGGTTAAGTTCGATATGAGCAGGTCAAAATTCATATTGGAGTTGTGTCTTTTTTAGTATGCTGATTTTATATGATGTAATTTTCTTTTCATTAGGGATTACAAAAATCACAATACATTGGATCTTCTGTTTTATTATGACTTGTTATTTCAACTTCTTGTTCGAAAGAACATTTAAGGCATTGAAAAATGTTCGCTTTGATCGATCGGGTAGGAAGTGAGCATTGTGCGCAAGGTAAACCGGGTATTGATCTTTCTGCGCCAAACCCGGGGCTTGCACAATTCGGACAAAGATTGTTTATTTTTTTTACGAGATTAATGGCGGCTTGCTGTATGATCTCCATTCTTGTTGGATTGAACATAGCCCTCATGTCGGTTTCACCTGTGATCGTATCTTGTCTTTTTTTCAGTGAAAGAAAGTACTTGATCAGCATGCTGTGATCGACGATCCCTTTGAAATATTTTTCCTTACCGTTTAGTTTTCCTTTCAGTATCAGACCATGTGAAGGGAATCCCACTTTTTCGGCGAATTTCGTTAAGTCCTGAACCGTTTCAATTTGCTCACTGCAAAAATTTGTCTTAATGGTTCGTTCAACGTGTATGATCTCCAGTTTATTTTTGAGATCCATAAAAACAAGGATTTCTTCATCCATAGGAACAAGTCCGAAAAGTGGATGTGGTCCGAAAGAGCCTTCGCTTGCAATAACAAGATCGGTATTGTATTTTTCCGCGACTATTGCACATTTTTTTCTTGCTGTTTCAATAGGAGAGAGCAGACGTTCAATTTCACCGGAGAAGGTACCCAGCGAATCTGAATCAAAATCTTCGGGCACTACACACTGTACTTTTAGTTTTGATTCAAATAGAGGCTGGATAACCTCTTCCTTACGATGATTAGTGGCTATGTACAATCGTCGGTTCTGAAACATGTTTTTCAGGTGCTGTTACAAAATCAAGGCGGACAGAACAGTGTATGTTTACAATTTGTCCCGGTACATCGTTGATTTTAAGTTCTTCACTTATCTTATCCAATTCATTCTGAAGCTCGATTGCTCTAGCCCTATGTAGTTGACTTCCCGGCTCGCCACGTTCTTGCAAGCTGAACGCTTTTGTTTTATTAAAGTTGATCTTGCTTTTAAATGCAGAATTCAGAATTTCAAGCGAATCTTCAATTGTGAAATTTCCGTTTATCAGGCAGTACGAAGATGATTCAGCATTGGATTGAGGTGCTCTTAATTGCGCATCTAAATCTTTTGATCCCTGTTGACTAGAAGTGAATTTGGCAAAAGCCGATAGATCATCTTGAAGTTGTTTAATTATGCTTTTTCTTTTTTGAATATCTTTTTTGTCAACACTCAAGGCGATTTTTCCATTTTGAAATTGGATCATGGTGCGAATTGATCGTTCTGCGTTTTCGAGCGTATCTTCTTTCGAGTAAGTTCCATTGATTAGCTGCATGGTAATTTGTTTTAGTGATCAGTAATATATTTTTTAGATCTCTACTTTGTATATTCTTTTAACTGGAATTGTGGCTCCACCTTTCAATGAAATGTAGTCATCGTCAACATGCCATACAGTTCCTGTTGTGTGTTTCAAACTGTACTTATCCTTGAAGTAAATGATCGCTTTTTGTTTATACAGATTTCCCAACACTCTGGCTTTTGACAAGGCTTTATTTCTTTGATCATTTTCTGCCTCTGTCGTAAGTAATTCTTCTGAGGGGTATTTTAAATTGTTGAGATCTTCTTTTTTAATGTATAAGCTGGCAGGCATGCTATTTTCTATGCCGAATCCTTTCTTTAGCCGAGCCAAAAGTGCCCTTCTTCTGGCGACTCTGCTTGTTTTAACAGGTGAGTTGGAGTTTTGAGAAAGGTTATTGTAATACATCTTGATACAAGTGAGGCAAATCACAAGAAAAACAAAGCCTGCTATAAAATAATGATGAGAAGCAAAATCTGCCATATCTTCTAGGATCTTGGCCGGCGAAATGTGTAAGATCAGGCAAATGGCGGCAATGCTGCCAAAGACAGATGCAAAAGCAATGAGTCTCATGTTGCGGGGTGAATTCGTTTTAATTAGTGTAGTTTCCATGTTGTTTAATTTTATTTAAAACAAAATTAGAGAACTCATTCCATTTATTTTTATTTATATATTTTATGTAACACATAAAGAGTTTTTATGATTAATTTTCTATCTTTGAGGTCAGATCTACTTTTATGAATTACACACTCCATCAACTCCAAGTTTTCTCTAAGGTTGTTCAAGTCAAAAGTATCACCAAGGCTTCTGCCGAATTGTTTATGACGCAACCTGCTGTTTCTATTCAGCTTAGAAATTTTCAGGATCAATTCGATATCCCATTGACGGAGGTTATAGGTAGAAAATTACACATCACCGAATTTGGAATGGAGATCTATAAGATGGCTGAGAACATCATTGCGGAGATGCATGCCATTAATTTCAAGACACAATCTTACAAAGGTCTTTTAACCGGAAGGTTATCATTCGCGATCGTTTCCACTGGCAAATATGTCATGCCTTATTACTTGTCTGATTTCATGAAAAAACATTTAGGTGTTGAACTTGTTATGGACGTTACGAATAAGAGTAGGGTAGTGCAATCAGTTTTGAATAATACGATTGATTTTGCATTGGTATCCATCCTTCCAGAAGATATGAATATTAACGAGGAAATTCTTTTAGAAAATGAGCTCTGTGTGGTTGCTAACAAGCAATACAAATTGTCTAAGAAGCAATTAACAAGGGAAGATCTGAAATCACTTCCTTTGATATTCAGAGAAACAGGTTCGGGTACAAGAAGTGTCATGGAGTCTTTCTTTAATAAAAATAAGATCACCGTTCTGCAACGTATGGAGCTCACTTCCAATGAAGCAGTGAAGCAGGCAGTTTTAGCCGGCCTTGGTTTATCCATCATGCCTTTAATTGGAATTAGAAATGAGTTAAGATCGGGCGAACTGAAGATCATTCCAACGATCGGTCTTCCTATAAAAACAAAATGGCGACTGATCTGGTTAAAGGAAAAGAACCTGAGTCCTGTTGCAAAAGCTTTTATTGAGTTTGTTCAGATGAACAAAGCAAGTATTGAAAAGAAACATTTTAAGCCAGTGATTCATTGAAGTTGATACACTTTTTTCATTCATAAACTCAAGCAAGCTTAGTTTATTTAATTTCAAAAACAAAACCCCGCCAATTGCGGGGTTGCTTCTACTTTGGTGCGGAGACTGAGGGATTATTAACATGATCCCTTTGTCACCAAGCAGTGGATCAAAGAAGACCCTTCGGGTATTTTTCCTTTTCGTTACGTGAATTCAAGCGAGCTTGATTCACTTCACTCCAAGTAAAAACCCCGCTCATCGCGGGGTCTTCCTTGAACATCTTGCGGAGACTGAGGGATTCGAACCCTCAGCCTCCGTCTTTATTTTAGTGGTTTCCGAGGGAGTCAAAAAAGCAAAAGAGTGCATTTTGAAGCATTTTTGAACATTTCCGTACTCATTTTCCGTACTCCGGTTTCCGGGCAAAGTTTTCTGAAGTTTATTGAGCTAAGCCGCCAGTAAATTTGCTTGTATTGAGGTTAAAATTTATCGGTTACATTCAGTATTAAATGTCAGTTATCTCACCTACTTCCACACCTAGGGCTTTGGCAATCTTTCGTAAGCTTAAGAGAGTAAGATTGTGACGGCCAGCTTCAATGTGAAACATATTCTGCCGATCAAAATCAAGTTCAAAGACT
>DAORJH010000290.1:0-3765 GCA_035438925.1 Bacteroidia bacterium
ATGTACAATTGTTCATTTAACATTTATAATTTATCATTCAACATTTCAAATTGGGTCCGACCGGTTTTGACAGTAAGCGCATTAGATAAGTAAGCAGGTAGAGCGTTGTAAGACGAGCTCTTAAAACTGAACTTTCACAACTTTAATTGGCGAAGATAACTCTTACGCTATGGCTGCTTAATTTAGAATTAAGTGTCCTTTGCTTTCCGAGGAGCTAAGCTGCTCTGCGCTTCGGGTAAAGCATCATAAATGTGTAGTTTGATCTTGTTGGGTTACGAGCAAGATCAATATTAGTAACTAAGTTTAAGTTTGGTATGAATTAACGCCTGGCTTAGATCGAAAATCAAGTTAGTTCTAAACTTGTAGAAGGCTTATCTCTTCCTTATTTGGACGAGAGTTCGAATCTCTCCGGATCCACTGATAAATGCAAAATGCCAACCCATAGGGTTGGCATTTTTATTTTCAGGGGATGCGTTGAAAGTTTACTTTCATAAGCAGACACTGAGAATAAAAAACCGATGCGTAGCAGCGGATTTTGCATTTTGACTCTGGGAAAGGAGAGCTCATTGCAAAGCAATAATCTCTCCGGATCCACAACAAAGCAAATCAACCTCGCTAAGAGCGGGGTTTTTTATTTTGAAAGAAGCAGATCAAATTTATTTGAATCTGCGTATTGAAAAATAAAAATACCGAAGGGTTGATTTGCTTTGTTGTATACCCCCAAAATTATCAACGAGCGAAGCGAGTTAATCTCTTAGGATCCATTACATAAACAAAAATTTAAAGCTCTCAACAGATCATCAACAATCTTTTCTCTCCCTCTTTTTCCTTGGGGGCACGGTGAATGCAGGGTAATACCGGACTTCCGGGATGATCAACGGCTAAGCGACATAAATACCCCTGTCTTATTTTGATAGGATTTGATCTTGTTTTGGCTTGATAGTGCAGATCAAAAAAATGGGAACTTAAAAAGAATTCGAATTCTTCTTCTTTGCCTCTATGAAGTTTTTTGAGTTCTTCTCGTATTTCCGGCACAAGTATTTTTTGCTCGGCTTCTGAATTGGGTAGTATTTCACTCGCTTCTCCGTAGTAAGTGCACAGAAAAGTATCGGTCGGTATAGGGGAACGATCTACGTGAAAGGAATAAACATCGGTCGGGAAGAACGGATAAGCATTATCTCGCTCATAGTAGGTGATCAAATTGAGGGTAGGGGATGCTCCATGCTCCTTCAATAATTTCATGTCATTCAAAATAAGTTCGCGTGCCATTTGTCCTTCTTCACTTAATTGGAGTTCGGAAAGATCTTCTTCGGTCAACACCACAATATTTTCATTCGATGTGATTTTCTCTACGATCTCAGAGAAATTTCCTTTTACTGTACGTGCCCAGCAAATGGCATTTTTTTCACCCTCAAACGGTGTTGAAACAAGCTCCTGAAAATTCATCACATTTTTGATAGGATTCACAACGAGGAATTTAATTTATGGGTAAGAGTGGTAAGAATAAACTTGAGGCGTATGGCTTTTTCTCTGAAAACAAATATATAGAAAAATCGGCGCACAGAAATTGTGAATTGCGTAAACTTTAATAAATGATTTTGAAACTAGTGGGCTTGTGTTGTTTGGACATTTGGGTTTGTAGGTGGACTAAACGAGCTGCCAGGTATGATCGCTTAGTAGTTTAACGCTTCCCTGGAATTCGAGCGTTTCTTTCTTTGAATTTCCCCATTCATCCTGAGCTATCATCATCAAATAATATTTTTCTTCTTTTTTGTAGAGGTGGTAGGTTTGTCCAACAAAAGGTTCAAAGGAAGTTTCGGCCTGATACACTTTTTCACTGATCTCAACACGCTTTTTTATTTCATTCGCCTGTAAAGCCAGCACTTCCACTTGTTTTTGAATTTGCATGAGCTGTGTATTGGTTTGCTCGTACATCGACGATAATGCCCTTGATTTAATCTTCCCTACATCTTCCGGCTTAACAACAATACTCCCAATATTATGAGGGTAGGGAAGTAATCCCGGAAATTCCGCTACTTTATCTTTATCAATTGGATTGATCATTAGTAATTTGTTGGAAGGCTGATGTATTTTAAGAATTCATCTTTGGTCTTGCCATCTTCAAATTTACCTCCGTAAAAGGAAGTAACTGTTGCAGAGCTATTGTCTTTTATTCCACGTGATGAAACACAAAGATGTTTCGCGTCAATGAGTACAGCCACATCTTCTGTGCCGAGAATATTCTGTAGTTCTTTCGCAATTTGTATCGTTAATCGTTCCTGAACTTGAGGACGTTTAGCAAAATAATTCACTATTCTATTCAGTTTAGAAAGACCGATCACTTTTCCGGACGAAATGTAGGCTACATGGGCTTTTCCGAAGATCGGCACAAAGTGATGTTCACAGTTACTATAAAAAGTAATATCCTTCTCAACCAGCATCTGATTGTATTGATACTTGTTCTCAAATAAGGCAACTTTGGGTTTATTTAATGGCGACAAACCACTGAATATTTCTTCAACATACATCTTTGCAACACGTTTAGGTGTTCCTTTTAAACTGTCATCTTCAAGATCCAAGCCTAGTAACTCCATGATCTCTTTAAAGTGGTATTCGATCCCGGCGATCTTTTGTTCATTGCTAAGTTCAAATGCATCCTTTCGCAAAGGCGTTTCAATGCCTGTGCTTACATGCTCATCACCTATTTCATCAACGCTTAATGTGCCTAATGATATTTTTGTCCCGTTGATCAGTGACTTGAGGTTGATTTCATTTTGTTTCATAATTCAAGTTATAAGTAGGTTAATTGCGTATTTAATAATGTTTAACTATTTATTAAAATAATTAAACAAATATACATCTTTTTTGTCTAACTTTGTATATAATATGTTAAACAAAATAAAATGTTACACACATTAAGAACCACCCAGCTATTGAAAAGTGATATGAATACAGTATGGGAATTCATGAGTTCACCCATGAACCTGGCAAAGATCACTCCCTCCTATATGCATTTCAACATCCTTTCCGATAAAAACGACCTGAAGGAGATGTATCCGGGTCAGTTGATCGAGTATACCGTTACGCCTTTACTCGGATTTAAAATGTACTGGGCAACCGAGATCACGCATGTGCAAAACAAGCAGTACTTCGTGGATGAGCAAAGATTTGGGCCATATAAGCTATGGCATCATAAACATTTTTTAAAGGAAGTGCCCGGTGGTATTGAAATGACAGACATTGTTCATTACAAGATCCCTCTTGGATTCATTGGGAGAATGGCCAATAGATTGTTCATACAAAATAAGGTGAAAGAGATCTTTGACTATAGATTCAAAAAGCTGGAAGAATTATTCAATCATGGAACGTGAAGGATCTAATCAATGTTATTAAACCGGATTGTGTCATCCATTATACTGAGAATTTATTAGTAAAAACAATATATTGACTTAATACCCAAGCATGCTTCATAAGGCAAGCAGCATCTAAGAGAGATTATTTAATAAAAACAACATTATCCTTTTTACGTTCATGCAATATGGGTTCTTCTGCTGCATGTCCGAAAATGATCGCCAATCGTACTTCATGATCTTTTTTTACATGCAATTTTTCGTAATGGGATGTTTTTTCAATGAAAGTAGCTAATCCGATAGGACAGGAGGCTAATCCAATTGAATAAGCAGCGAGCATCATGTTCTGAGCACACATGCCAAGATCTAATGCCGACCATGTATTGTTCTTTGGACAGGAAAGAATGATCACAAG
>DAORJH010000291.1:0-3765 GCA_035438925.1 Bacteroidia bacterium
TTCATTTTTTTAAGCTGTCACTTTGCTTAATGCCAATTTCAAATTCGCATCAATGGCAGCCAAAAACTCTTCTGTGTGTAGATAATGTTCGCCATGTTTCACTTTGTTTCCGTGAATACAAACAGCAAGATCCTTGGTCATCTTTCCGGATTCAACCGTTTCCACGCATACTTTTTCAAGGGCGTGACAGAAGTTGATCAATTCTTTGTTATTATCCAATTTACCACGAAACTCCAAACCTCTTGTCCATGCAAAGATACTTGCAATTGGATTTGTTGAAGTTGGTTTTCCTGCCTGATGATCACGATAGTGACGAGTTACTGTTCCGTGAGCTGCTTCTGCCTCCATTGTTTTTCCATCGGGAGTAACTAAAACTGAAGTCATTAATCCCAATGAACCGAAACCTTGCGCAACTGTATCCGACTGAACGTCTCCGTCATAATTCTTACAAGCCCAAACAAAATTTCCATTCCACTTCAGTGCAGAAGCAACCATATCATCGATCAAACGATGTTCGTAAACAATTCCTGCTGCTTCGAACTTCGCTTTGAATTCTTTTTGATAGATCTCTTCAAATATATCTTTAAAGCGTCCATCGTATTTTTTCAAAATCGTATTCTTAGTAGAAAGATACAATGGCCATTTTTTAGACAATGCTGTATTGAAACAAGAGTGAGCGAATCCTCGGATCGACTCATCTGTATTGTACATGGTCAATGCAACCCCATCCCCTTTAAAATTGAACACTTCAAAAGATTGAGGTGCACTTCCGTCTTCCGGAGTGAAGCTCACTGTTAATTTTCCTTTTCCTTTTGTAACGAAATCGGTTGCACGGTACTGATCTCCGAATGCGTGACGACCAATGCAAATTGGGGCTGTCCAGTTTGGAACCAAACGTGGCACATTTTTGCAT
The DNA here is from genome assembly GCA_035438925.1 of Bacteroidia bacterium. Taxonomy (GTDB): domain Bacteria; phylum Bacteroidota; class Bacteroidia; order B-17B0; family Aurantibacillaceae; genus Aurantibacillus. Next base: position 914 of record DAORJH010000291.1, read on the forward strand.
ACATATAGGCGCAGTCCAATTAGGCACTAAGCGCGGAACATTTTTACAAACAATGGGTTCGCGGAAAACAGTTCCATCCAATATATTACGAATAGTTCCATTAGGAGATTTCCACATCTGTTTCAATTTGAACTCTTTTACACGCTCTTCATCCGGCGTGATCGTTGCACATTTAATACCTACATTGTATTTTTTAATCGCTTCAGCCGAGTCAATCGTCACCTGATCATTCGTAGCATCACGGTGTTCTACTCCAAGATCATAATATTTAATATCCAGTTCCAGGTACGGAAGGATCAATTTATCTTTAATGAATTTCCAGATAATACGGGTCATTTCATCTCCGTCAAGTTCTACTACGGGATTGGCTACTTTAATTTTACTCATGGCTATATAAACGATTAATTTTTTAGAACAACAAATGTAGAAAAGCTAATGATTTAATCAAGGTTTTTAAGCAGAATTTTATTAGTTTAAAGCCTTATATTTGAACAAAAGCTGTATTAATGAAATTTCATAAAGAAGGATACGCCAGTTTGATACTGGTTCTTGTTTTTGGTGCAATTTTAACTTTCATTGCTCACTATTTCTTCCCTCAAAGCTGCGTTGCACACTGGTTCGCTTATTTGCTGAGTGGTTTCTTACTCATTACCATTTTACAATTTTTCAGAGACCCGAAAAGAACTTTTACACAGGGAGAGAAACTGATCATCGCTCCGGCGGATGGAAAAGTAGTTGTTATAGAGGAAACGAATGAAGGCGAGTACTTTAAGGACAAAAGGCTTCAGGTAAGTATCTTCATGAGTCCGATCAACGTGCACATTAACCGTTATCCCGTAGCAGGAACGGTATCATTTTTCAAATATCATCCGGGTAAATTTCTTGCCGCATGGGAACCAAAAAGCAGCACAGACAATGAAAGAACAACAGTAGTAGTAAAGAATCAAAACGGTAAAGAAATTTTATTCAGACAAATTGCCGGTGCTTTAGCGCGCAGAATTGTCTGGTATTGCAAAGAAGGTGATACAGCAACGCAATGTGGTGAAATGGGATTCATTAAATTTGGATCGAGAGTAGATCTTTATTTACCTATTGGAACAAAATTAAATGTAAAGATCGGGGATGTTGTAAAAGGATCACAGACCGTTTTAGGAGAGTGGTAAAAACCATAATGAATAAAAGCATATGAAAAAAGTAGGAATCATTGGATCAGGAGCTGTAGGAAAATCCCTTGCAAAAGGTTTTTTAAAACATGGATATGAAGTAACGATTGCATCAAGAAGTGAAGAGAAACGAAAAGCGCTGGAAGCAGAAATTGGAGGCAAGATCAAAACAGCAGGATTTTCAGAAACAGCAGCAAAGAATGATCTGATCATCTTAGCATTAAAAGGCGGGGTGGTTAAATCGGCATTGAATGATATTGGTATCGCAAACCTAAGCGGTAAAACCATCGTGGATGCTTCTAATCCCATTGCAGATGCTCCACCAGTAAATGGTGTATTGAAATATTTTTCAAGTCTGGATAGATCTCTGATGGAAGAGCTTCAACAGATCTGTCCTGATGCACATTTCGTTAAATGCTTTTCTTCCGTAGGAAGCGCATTTATGGTGGATCCTGATTTCGGTGGTATCAAACCAAGCATGTTCATTTGTGGAAACAATGAGAGCGCAAAAGCAGACGTAAAAGAATTTCTTACAAAGTTTGGGTGGGAAACAGAAGATATGGGTATGGCAGAGGCTGCTCGTGCTATTGAGCCTCTTGCAATGCTATGGTGTATTCCGGGTATGCGTGAAGGAAAATGGAGTCATGCATTCAAACTTCTGAAAAAATAAAAGGTCAGATCCGGATCCCGACCACACAAACATCATCAATCTGTTCCAGATCTCCACGCCATTCCTCAAAGAATTGATCCAGTTTTTGTTTTTGTTCGGGCATAGTTAAGGCCTGACAATCACGAAAAAGATTGAGCAGATTCTTGTATTTGAGTTTTTTTCCTTCTTTTCCGCCAAACTGATCGGCAAAACCATCTGAGAATAAATAGAAAGTAGTTCCTGCTTCCAACAAAATCCTATGCGTTGGAAATGGAGTACTAATATCCGATTTACCTATGGGTTGTTTGTGCGCTTTTATTTCTTTCATAATTCCCCCGGTAAAATAGATCAATGGATTAAAGGCTCCAGACCATAGCGCTTCTTTGCTGTCAACACATAAAAGTGAAATATCCATTCCATCGTTCACTCTTTCATCGTTCTTACTGAATGTTTCCAGTATCAATTCCCTTGTTTTATCAAGCAATTTACCAGGTTCAATAAGATTGAATTCGAATAATGCTCTGTTAAGTGCATTGCTGCAAACAACGCTCACCATAGCACCCGGAACACCATGACCTGTACAATCGGCAACAGCGATGAACTTCTTCTCTCCCACCGTTTCACACCAGTAAAAATCACCCGCCACAATGTCTTTGGGTTTATAAAGAATAAAGTTCTGAGGAAAGATCATTGACACGCTTTTGGATGAAGGAACAATTGCGTTTTGTATTCGCTTGGCATAATTGATACTATTGGTAATATCGAGATTCTTTTCTGCGATCTGTTTGTTCTGCAATTCCAGTTGGTGATTGAGTTTGTTCCTTAAGGCGTAACGGTTGTAGAACAATAATCCGATGATGCACATCAAAGCGATCGTTATAAGCGAAATGTTTCGGATATTGGTCTGCTTCTGAATTTCGAGTTCCTTTTTTGAATTCTCCAGTTCAGAAGCTATCTTTTCTTTTGTGATACTGGCCAGCTGGTTCGTTTTAAATGCATCATCGTACTTTGCCTGCATCTCTGCGATCCTTTTTGAATTC
>DAORJH010000292.1:0-3756 GCA_035438925.1 Bacteroidia bacterium
AGGATTTGGCAAGACTATCGATATTGGCATACTGCAGATTTGTTCGAAGGTTGCGGAAAGATTCTGCAATGATAGAACTTGGCATTTCATCGATGATGATCCCTTCCGTGCCTGCACCTTTTTTCACAATAGGTAAGACACCAATTACCGGAAGACTTGTCAATTCTTTCAAATGCTCCAATGTTTCGATCTTAGTGAAGAAGAAGAGTCGGATGATGATGATCAGAACAGAAAGGAAAATGCCTGCACTGCCGAATTGTTTTTGTATTCTGTTTCTTTGTGTTGGATCTTCTTCGCCCATGAACCTTGGTGATTCAACAATTTTTATATCAGGAATGATACTTGCACGTGCAATCTTTGTACTTGACTTTTTCTCCAATAGGAAATTGTAAAGCTGTTCGCTCACAGCAGTTTTTCGCTGTATATTCAGGATGTCTCTCTGTTTACCTGGAATGAGTCTTGCTTCATTGATGTAATTCAGGATTTCTTTGTTCACATTCTCAATTTGGGCAAGTGTTGCTTTGCGGCTATTATTGATGTAGACAAGTAGATCCTGTTTCGTTTTTGTAATGTTAGCTTTTTGGTCGGCAATTAGGGGATTGTTCTCTTTGGCAATATTGTAGAGGTGATTGAGTTCTATCTGTTTTTGATACAAGTCGGTTACAGCCTGCTGCATAAAACCACTTTTTTCAGTTAAAAACACATTAGGGGGAAGGAATTGTGGATCTTTATCCTCAACAATGTATTTTTCGAGATCATTTAAGCCTTCTATCTGAAGTTTATAGAGTGAGCGTTGATTGTCATAGGTTCCAATCTTGGTTAAGAAATCAGACTGTTCCCAGTTAAGATCAATGATAGACTTTCTGGTCTTGTAATTTTGCATTGTATCCTCCAGACCTTTGAGCGAAAAGGTGATCTCGTTCAACTGTCTGTCAATGTATTCTATCGTACGCTCATTCAGGTCAAACTTTGATTTAAGTTTGGTCATTGCATACACATTGTTCATTGTATCGAGAATGAGAACAGCTCTTTCAGGCAAGATATCTACCAGATCGACTTTTAATATGTTGGTGTATTCAAGATTTTCGGCATAAAGGTTACCCCTAATATTTCCAATCAGAAATTCCTTTGTATGAATCCTGAATTGATACAACATGCCTCGGAAATCGGCCACTTTTGCTTCGCTGAACAATTCACTTCTGTTCACTCGAACCAGAAGGTCGGTATCTATCAATTCACTGTTGAATTTTCCCCTGAGGATTTTTTTGCCGGTACCTTGTTCAAAGGAGATCTCGTAATTTTCGAAATCAATGATCCTGAAATCAAACGGAACTTCATAATATGCAGGGTTCAGATTATTTACAATGATCTTGAAAGGCATGCCACCAAACTGTTCGGTGGTTCTTACCTTTCCTACTATGAAATAAGAAACTTGGAGACGGTCAATCAGTTTATCAACAACTTTACTGGCAAGATCATAGGATTGAATGATCCTGATCTCATTCAGATTATCCACATAACCACCATAAGAATAGAAGTTCGCATCGTTCACCACGTTATTCTGGTAATAGGTGTCATTGTTTCTTAGTAGAAACTCGGTTGATGCCTTATAGCGAACGGTAAGTCTGTAGACAAAAAAGGACCCCATTGCATAAAAAATAGGAACAAGTATGAGGGGAATCCACCAATTTGCCTTTACTACCCTGTAAATAAGGTTAAGATCTTTGGCCGAAACGATGCTCTGTTTTTTATTGACTCCGGGAGTAGACACAGGTATAGGCAAATATAAGATATTTTATAGCTATATCTTGGTTTTTATCCTGAATATTTGTACCTTCGGAGTCTAGTTTTCCTATTAATGAGATCACTTCGTGTATTCCTATCTGTTCTTTTGGTCTTTTTGACAGATCAGATGCTTTTTTCCGCACCACCACCACCACCTGCAGGCGTACCTAGCTGTTGGCCTCCTCCATGTGTGCCTATTGATGGTGGAATTACATTTTTAGTTGCGGCCGGTGTGGCTTATGGCGCTAAAAAACTGAATGATCAGCGCAAAAAAAAATCAAATCTCCAATAATCACCCTGTTTAGTGAAGGCACTTATCAAACAAAACGCCTTTGTTAGATTCATTTTTACAGCAGGAATTCTTTATCTGTTGCTCTTTTTGATTTACCAATTCATCGTAAAACGTTATTCGCTTTATGATCAGAAATTCATAGGAAGTATCATCAGCTCTGCCGAATGGCTGGTTCATTTATTTGGCTACAATACGTTTAAAAGTTTGCAGGATATCGACATGCAAGTGATCGGATTGGACGGGGGAACAGGGGTATGGATCGGTTCCAACTGCAATGCCATCACGCTGTTTAGTTTGTTTTCCGTGTTCATTCTTGCTTATCCGGGTAAGCAGAAGAATAAATGGTGGTTCCTCCCTTGTGGAATTTTGGCGATTCATATACTCAATATTTTCAGAGTGATCGCCCTCATGTTCATCAATCTCAAAGCTCCCGAATACCTCGACTTCAATCACACGTATACCTTCACTTTTTTGATCTATTCTTTCATTTTCTGGCTTTGGATCATCTGGGTGAATCATTTCTCTTCTAACAAGACAGCAGATGAAAAGTAAAAAACTCACCTTCATACTATTCCTCTTGGCATTTGGTGTTTTTGGTTATCTGAGAGAACGATTTTTTGAGCACATGAACATTATTCTTGCCAGTGTTTACAGAGGAACAAATGAGTATGTGAATATTCATCAGGAGATCCCTGTTCTCATGGCACCTTTCATGAAATGGTCTTATCCTAGTCTCTATTATTCAAAATATCCGTTCACGCTTATATGGACCCTCGTTTTTTTTCTGCTCAGCCATTTTGCCCTTAAAAAGCTTACGGCTCAGTCTAAATTCCTTGTTTGGCTCAGGTACACTTATTTAGCAATGCTTTGTTTGGCCTTTTTTTCGATGTTGTTTGGCTATTTGTTGCAGGGAACGTTGAAAAATGATGAATATACTTTCAGTCGTTGGCTTTTAGGAATTGCACAATCGCCTATTATTTGCTTAATTTTGCTAGCCTCATCAAAACTCTATCCTAACACACAATCGTATGATAAATAAAGACACAGCCATTTTCAAATTAATAAAAGAAGAATTACACCGTCAGACAGAAGGAATTGAATTGATCGCTAGTGAGAATTACACAAGTGATCAAGTCATGAAAGCAATGGGAAGTGTATTGACAAATAAGTATGCCGAAGGTTTACCTTTTAAAAGATATTACGGTGGATGTGAAGTGGTGGATAAAGTAGAACAATTGGCCATTGATCGTGCGAAGCAGTTATACGGAGCAGCTTGGGTGAATGTACAACCTCATTCCGGAGCACAGGCGAATGCTGCCGTGATGCTGGCCTGTCTGAAGCCGGGAGATACTATTTTAGGACTGGATCTTTCGCACGGTGGACACTTAACGCATGGTTCTGCCGTGAATTTCTCAGGGAAATTATATCGTCCGACTTTTTATGGGGTGGATAAGGAAACAGGTACCATCAATTATGATACCATTGCAGCAATAGCACAAAAAGAAAGACCAAAAATGATCATTTGTGGTGCAAGTGCTTATTCACGCGATTGGGATTACAAACGCTTCAGAGAGATCGCCGATTCTGTTAATGCTATTTTATTGGCGGATATTTCTCATCCAAGTGGAATGATCGCAAAAGGAATTCTGAATGATCCATTACCACATTGCCATATTGTT
>DAORJH010000293.1:0-3749 GCA_035438925.1 Bacteroidia bacterium
GGTCCATTCTTCCAATAATTACTTTACCTGGTACGATTCCACAAGCAACATTCAATATGCAACCATAAAAAAACTGAATCCAAACAGTCAAACTTTTTACACCCCTTATTTTTTACGGGGAGATTCGGTTAAATTTCCTGCTCTTAAAACAGAATATCAACTGTACAAATCCTATCACCCCATCACCTCCCTATCAGAATTGACACCCAAGATAGAACAATACATTTCCATTGCTGAAAAGTATGGGGTTCAAGCAAGTTTCACCGCTGAAGAAGTGGCAAAGAAATATTTGGAGATGTTAGGCAAAGAAAAGATCCCTGTTTCTGAAATGTACGGCTACGGTTCTTACCAATATGAATTGATGACAGTTTTCTCGAACCTTTCCAAAGCCAAATTTGATAAATTATTCATCTATAGTTCTGATTACAGATGGACCATTTTTTACTTCACGATCTGTATCACTTCTTTCCTTCTTCTTTTCAAAATGACCTACTGGAAGCAATTTCTGATCACCATTGTGATCTTGTTGCTTTATCCATTGATCACCTTCATTCTTTCGCAGCTGCTTCCTTACGGTGGACCTTTCCGTAGCGGCAGTTTCTATGAAGGATGTATTGTGGCGCTAATGCTCTTCTCAACTTTTACTCTAGTTTTCACCTCTTCGCGTAATAAGACGTATCATGCTTTTTATAATATTTTCAATCAGATCAGTTATGTCACCCTCATTTTCTTATTTCTTATGGTATTAACCTTTCTGCATGATTGCACCAATCTCTTTCACAATCACGATAGAGAGATCTTTACGAATCCTTATGCGATGCCGGAAGCGCTTCCAGCCAAAATGGATTACGATGCCTGGCTTCAATCCTATTACAACGAATATTGGTCTGCTGTATATAAAAACTGGGTCACAGCAATGAAATACACCGGAATTGCCCTCTATTTGATCCTATTACCCTTTTACAAAAAACTTTTTGTAAAGCAGATCTCACTCCCCCAAAGAACTTAAAATCCTTATCTTTACGCGAGTTATTGACCGTGTTTCATTTTCTATTAAGAACCATACCGAGACCCTTGCTCATTCAGCTGAGTCTGATCTTTAGCAAGATCGCACCCCTGCTCTATTACGGCAAACGTTACGAGGATCCCATCACCGGAAAAACCTATCGTAAATTTCTTCCTTATGGTTACGGAGGCCGAGCCAAACGTGATAATGTGCTCTGTCCCGGTAGTCTCTCCTTAGAAAGACATCGCCTGTTGTGGTTGTACCTGAAGCAGCGAACAGATTTCTTCACGAAAGAACACAACATGCTTCACATTGCACCGGAACAATGCTTTTACAAACTTTTCAAGTCAATGAAGAACCTAAAGTACAAGACGGGTGATTACAACAGTCCGATTGCAGACGTACATTTCGATCTTCACAAAGCACCTTTCGCTGACAATACCTTTGATGTCATATTTTGTAATCACGTGCTCGAACATGTGGAAGATTCAGATCAATGCATGCGTGAACTTTATCGTATCATGTCACCCGGAGGATGGGGAATATTTCAAGTACCATTGGATGTGAACCGTGAGAAAACTTATGAAGACAAAAACATTACCAGTCCGGAAGACCGTGAAAAACACTTCTGGCAAAAAGATCACGTTCGTTTATTCGGATTGGATTATAAGGATAAACTGGCAGCAGCAGGATTCAAAGTAACACCGGATGGATTTGTGAATGAATTAGGTCCGGAATTAGTTGATCGCTATCGCCTGCCGGCAGGAGAATTGATCTATTTCTGCAGAAAATAAAATGCAAAGAATACTGTTTGTCTGCCTCGGTAACATTTGCAGATCCCCTCTAGCAGAAGGGATCATGCTCCACCTGAAAGAAAAACACAAACTCGAAGTGCACATCGATTCAGCTGGAACAGCATCGTATCACATTGGAGAAGCGCCGGACCCGAGAACAATTGCCAATGCTAAAAAAAATGGAGTAGACCTGAGTAAATTAAGAGCAAGACAATTCGGAAGCAAAGATTTTGATCAATTCGATCTCATTTATGTGATGGACCGAAGCAACCTGAAGAATGTACAAAGACTTGCATCGCACGATCATCATTTGAAGAAGGTAAGTTTATTTTTGGATCTGCTGCATCCGAAAGAAGAAATGGAAGTACCCGATCCTTATTACGGAAATGAAGAATTATTCGAAGAAGTATTTCAATTAGTATACAGAACATGTGAAACATTGGTGCAGAAAATAACTGTTGCTTCCAATGATAAATAGCTGAAAAAACAAGCATTTATTTCCTTTATTTTATTTAATTTGGCTGTTCAGAAGAATCATGCTCAAGCGACTCGCCTATTTCATTTTAAAACACCGGTTCCCACTCATAATTGTGATTGGTTTACTGACTGTTTTCATGGGTTATTACGCTTCCAAGATCGAGATCAGTTACAATTTTGCCAAACTCCTTCCTGATGACGATACAACAAGTATTGATTATGATTTCTTCAAAAAGAAATTTGGACAGGACGGAACGATACTTGTAATAGGAATTGAAAGCGGAAAACTCAATTCACTCAAGAACTACAATGCATGGGCTAAGTTAGGAGACGATATTAAAAAACTGAATGGGATCAAGAGTGTTGTATCCATTGCGCGTTTGAATGATCTTTTCTTAAATGATTCACTCGGTAAATTTCAATTTCTGCCTTTAAAAGGCAATTCGCCTGCCAATCAGGAACAACTCGATGAATACCTGAGCAAAGTAGAGGGGCTTAAATTCTACGAAGGAATTGTATTCAATACCAAGACCAATTCTTCACTCATGGCCGTTACCTTCAGCGAGAAAGACCTGAATTCAAAACGAAGACTGGACATGGTTGACGAGATCAAAGCCCAAGTCACCCTTTTCAATGAAAGTACCGGAGTTGACACCTATGAATCCGGACTTCCCTTTATACGAACAACGGTCATGCGAAAGATCAGGAATGAAACAAGCTTCTTTTTAGGTCTGGCATTATTGGTTACAGCATTACTGCTCTATTTGTTCTTCCGTTCATTCTACCCAGTTCTGTTTTCACTTATCGTGATCATGTGTGGGGTAGTTACCTCATTAGGTACTATCGTCTTGTTCGGATACAAACTTTCCGTATTATCCGGACTTATTCCACCCCTGATCATAGTGATCGGGGTACCCAACTGCATCTTGATCCTCAATAAATACCACACAGAGATCGCTGAAGGAAAATCTCAGGCTAAGGCACTGCATCTTGCCATACAAAGAGCAAGCGTTTCACTTTTCTTTGCAAACATCACCACCTCTATCGGCTTTGCTGTATTTTGTGCCATTCAAAACAATTTACTTTTTGAATTTGGTCTCGTATCATCCATTAACGTAATGACTACATTCATTTATTCCGTTGTATTGGTACCTGCTATTTTCTCTTACCTTCCACCACCACCTGAGAAACATTTGAAGCACCTAGATGGAGCAAGACTCACCCATGTACTAGATAAAGTTGCGCTCATTACAAAGAATCACAGAACTGCGATCTACGTATCCGTTATCATTATTTCATTGATCAGTATTTTCGGACTCACCAAGATCAGAGCCTTTGGTTACGTAGTGGATGATATTCCTAAAAGCGATGTCCTAATTCAGGATCTGAAATATTTCGAAGAAAAATTCGGTGGTGTACTTCCTTTTGAAATTACCATTGACAGTAAAAAAGCCAGAGGTGTATTCTCAGAG
>DAORJH010000294.1:0-3737 GCA_035438925.1 Bacteroidia bacterium
ACAGATCAAATTTGGTAGGGGCTGCCTTTACATTCCAGTAGTTGTTCTTTTCGTTGATGTCGCCTGTTTCTCTATATGGATCTAAAATGATAGAAGCCACTTTCTTTGTTTTAAGGAAAGTCTTTGAGATCTCTCTTTCGTTCTTTCTCCAAACATAGACATGACATCTTTCGATTTCACTGCTTCCATCACTGTAATTGAATTGAATGATCAATGGCATTACTGATCCCCCTTGGTTGGTGAATTTCATTTCGTAGATGTACTGTCCTTCGTATTTGGAAAAATCAGCATCACTCATTTCTTCCAGGTTCTCATTCTTGTTCTTCACTTCAGCAATGTATGGACTGGCCGGTTTGTAGTGATAGTAGAAATCTCTTAATGTTGTATCAATTTCCACCAATGCTTTCATGCCGCTTTGTTTGTTTCTAACTTGAGTGATGAATTCAAATTTATCGGGATAGTTTTTAAGTGTAGTGATCGCTGTATCCGGCTCTACTTTTAATTTTTGTCCCTTTACAAGCGTAAACGCTTTCACCGTATCCAAGGAAATATCGACAGGATCTGTATCATAGAACCAACTTCTCCAGAACCAATCCAGATCAACTGCACTTGCATCTTCCATGCTTCTGAAAAAGTCGGCCGGCTCCGGATGTTTAAATGCCCAACGGTTACAATAAGTTTTAAATGCAAAATCAAATAATTCTCTCCCCATGATCGTTTCTCTGAGTATTGTTAATGCTGTAGCCGGTTTTCCATAGGCATTGGCTCCAAAGTTGTGAATGTTCTCTGAATTCACCATGATGGGTTCCAATTGATCTTTTGGTAAACGGAAATAATCTAACATTTTATGAGCCGGACCTCTTCCCGAAGGATAATTCATGTCAAATTCCTGTTCAGTCAAAAACTGCACAAATGTATTCAAGCCTTCATCCATCCAGGTCCATTGTCTTTCATCGCTGTTAATGATCATTGGAAAGAAATTGTGTCCTACTTCATGAATGATCACCAGGATCATTCCGTTCTTACTTCCTTCTGTATATGTGCCGTCTTTTTCTGTTCTTCCGAAATTGAAACAGATCATCGGGTATTCCATTCCGTTCGCTGCTTCAATACTCTGTGCTACCGGATATGGATATGCGATCGTGTATTTCGAATAGGTTTTAATTGTGTGGGCAACCACTTTGGTAGAATATTTTCTGTAAAGTCCGTATGCTTCTTTTCCATAAAAACTCATGCACATCACTTTTTTTCCTTCGCATTGAACCGGCATCGCATCCCAGCAATATTTGCGTGAACTTCCCCAGGCAAAATCACGAACGCTATCGGCTTTAAAGATCCAGGTCTTTGTTGTTTTAGCTGCGGTACCTGTTATTCCGTTTTTTTCTGCTGCAATGGCATCGGCCAACAATCCAATTTCAACAGGCTCTTTTGCTGTTTGTGCCTGTTGCCAGCGTTTGAATTGATCGGGTGATAATACTTGCTGATAATTCTGACATTCTCCTGTTGAGCAAACCAAATGATCGGAAGGAACAGTCATCTTCACTTTAAAATTTCCAAAGGCCAGGGCAAATTCTCCCCTTCCTAAAAATTGTTTGTTCTGCCATCCTTGAAAGTCACTATAAACACACATGCGTGGATACCATTGCGTCATCGTGAACAAATGATTGCCATCTTCTGCAAAATATTCATAACCACCTCTGCCGCCATATTCGGTGCGATTGATCATTTTGTAATGCCATTTCACAACAAATTTTACTTTTCCTTTTGATGCAAGCGTTTTCGGCAGATCCACGCGCATCATTGTTTCATTGATCGTGTACTTCAATGCTTTTCCTGCTTCATCTGTAACGCCGTCGATCTTATCTCCTAATCCTGCCAGATTTTCTTTGTACTTCAATCCTTTTAATCCTGCATCACTTATTTTATCTCCTTCAAATTTGGCTTCGTCAATGGTGTGGACAAAAGAATTAGGGTCATGTTGATTCTCATCCAGCTGTAACCACAAATAATTCAATGCATCGGGAGAATTATTGAAATACGTAATGGTTTCTGTTCCAATAATTGTAAGATTCGCTTCATCAAGTTTCACATCAATGTCGTAATCGGCGCGTTGTTGCCAATATTTATTTCCCGGTGCTCCGGATGCTGTTCTGTATTCGTTGGGTGTAGGAAGGATGGTTCCTAATTGTTCGAATTTATTTCCGTGATGGGCCTTGGGATTGTTTTGAATGTTTTGCGCAATAGAAAAGTTACCTGTCAAGAAAAGTACCAACGTTGTAACAAAATAAAAATTGAAAATAGAATTGCGATACATGATACGGAGATTTTTAAGTGTGTGTGTTTGAGTTTAAATACGCGAGATAAAAGTAAAGAAAAAAGAAGCACGAGTGCAACGATGATGACTTGTCCTGCTTCAATTCCAAGGTTGAAATAAAAGAGTGGAAGCCCCGGAGAGCCCGTCTTTCCTAGCATTTCGCGTAATACATAAGAAAAACCCATGCCGTGAATTCCCCCAAAAAGGGGGATGAGTAAGTATAAAATTCGTGTGTTTTTCATTGCTGTTTGTCGAAAATTCCAGAGATGGAAAATGCCGGTAAGCAATATTGTGAGAATAATGAAAAGCTCAGCTACACTTTGCTTCAGTACAAAAATATTATAAACACTCATGATCAATGAAAGCGAATGTCCAATGGTAAATCCTGTAATTAATAAAAGTATTTTTTTCCATTCAGTTACAGGAAAAGCCACAACGACCAATGCAACAAAAAGAATGTGATCGTAAGCACCATCGGTTGTGATGTGTTCAACACCAGTACTGAACCATAGGCCAAATTCACTCATTTTACTAACTTTGTTGAATTGAAATTCTTTTCCAATAATACAAAATTCTTTGCTTCTCTTGTGTTGCTGCTTAGCCTCTGCGCTTTGTCTTCTTTCAAGCATCCGTTCTATATGAGTGTAACAGAGTTTACTTGGAAAGAGAAAGAAAAAAGTCTTTCCACTTCGGTAAAGATGTTCACGAATGATCTCGAAGAGGCCTTGAGTAAGAGCACGGGAAAAAAAGTGGATCTCATCAACGGAACCAACAAGGCAGAACTAAATCAATGGATCACCGATTACATTAAAAAACGTTTGAGCATTAAAGTAAACGGACAATCCTTGAATTTTCAGTTCATCGGCTTTGAAAGGGAGGAAGATGCCATCTGGTCTTATATCGAATACAAGAATTGTCCGAAACCCAAGAAAGTGAATATTGAGAATTCACTTCTGTATGATTACATCAATACGCAGATCAATATCGTACATTTTGAAGCTGCAGGTAATAAAAAAAGCAGTAAAGTGAATAAGCCTGAAAAACGACTGGACTTTGAATTTTAAGCCTTTCAATATTTGTTTTCTCTCACTTTTACTTGCGAGCATGACGGTTTCTTGTTTGCGTAAGAAGAATATCCCACCTGATTTCAGTTGTGAAACTAGTGTTTTAACAGTAGGTAATTTGATCAAAGACACGATCTATTATGGATGGAATACGAATATGACGCCTGATACGCTCTTGCCAGGTGCAATTTGTGTCTTTAACGGAGGTGCGGTGGCAATGGAACATGATTTTAAAGGGGGGACAAAAAGTGAAACAAGCTATGTAACCATGATCACTTCTACTAAAGGATCCTGGTTCATTAAAATGGATAAATGCGCCAAACGCTGTAATTTTGAGTACGATATTCAGAATCCAAATT
>DAORJH010000295.1:0-3730 GCA_035438925.1 Bacteroidia bacterium
CTCTTAAAAGAGAAAGGCATTTACATCTCTACAGAATTAGGAAAGAATGCGCAGAATGTTTTTCTGGCCCTCCTCACTCCGTATTTAGGAGGAAAAAAAGTTTTGTTCCCCATACCCATCGTTAAAAAAGAAGATATCCTCTTTTTAAAAGAGCGGGTAGAAAAAGGAGAATTCAAACCTGTCATTGACCGGCATTATCGTCTAGATCAGATCACAGAGGCCTATAAATACGTTGAGTCCGGACAGAAGACAGGAAACGTGATCATTAAAGTTGTAGAATAAAAATAAAGATCCTTCTCTCTACCCTGCTCTTCTGACTGCTGATTGCGATGGTAGAGGTATAGGAACATTTGCACATTTCGATAGTTATACGTATATTTGTAAAAATCACACGTATAATGACCACTAAATTAACATTAACAGTTGAGAAGACGGTTATCGAGAAAGCTAAATCCTATGCAAAGCGGACCGGCAGAAGTCTTTCCGAACTCATTGAAAAATATCTGGAAAGCATCACCAACGAAGAAAAAAACGACAAACAGCTTTCTCCCAAACTAAAAAAAATAGTAGGGGCAGTTAAACTTCCTAAGAACTTCGACGAAGAAAAGGAGTTAAGAAGCTACTTTGAAAAGAAACATTTATGAAAAAAATATTTGTCGACACGAATATTTTAGTAGATCTGATAGCAGACAGGAAGCCTTTTAGCAAGTTCGCAATAGAAATATTTTCCAAAGCTGAAGAACATAAGATAAAACTTTACACTTCCTCACATTCTATAGCAACCACTCACTATTTACTGAAAAAGTACATAGATGAAAAAGAATTGCGTGAAGTCTTACATAGTATTTTAGACTACTTGAACATCATTGCAATTGACCAGGATATTTTAAAAAAAGGACTGAGATCCAAGCATAAAGACTTTGAAGATGCGCTTCAGATCATAAGTGCTTACTCAGTTGACAAATTAGATTGCATTGTCACTAGAAATATTAAAGACTTTAAGAGTTCTGAAATTCCTGTTCTGAGCCCCGATGAATTGATCAAACATTTGTAAGTCAATTTTATTTTTCATTGCAAATGACATTAAATAGAAAAAAATGCGCAGATCACTCCTACCCTTTCTTTATCTGTTCGTACTGATCTTAAGTACAAGCTGTGAAGATAATCCTGCTTCGCAAGAGAATGAAAGTCAGCGGCCCATTGGAACGATTCCTGATCTCACGGAACACATGAACGGAGGCATGCCGGTGGAGAAACTGGAAGAATTTAAAATTCCGGATTCCCTTGATAAAAAACTCATCATTGCTGTTTATGATGAAGAGCTCCCGCAAGCAGGCAGAACCTTTCTCTTGTACAATGACAGTACGCGTACAACAGTGACAAAACTCTCTTATTTGAAAAATTCAAGCTGCAAGAAAGAAGAGTTGCTGAAAATTCGCGATGACCAGTTCAAATCAAAATTCAATGCGGAGAATTACACCATCACAAGCGATAAGGTCTTTTGGAGCTACCAAAGCGGAGCCCTGAGTACCTCTTACGAATATGTTCGGATGTATTGAAGGTTCTAATGGAAATGAATTAGATGAATTTCTATATTTGATCAAAGAACGTTAACCAAATCAGAATTAAATGAACATCCAATGAATGAAGAAGAAAACTACATAGAGATCAACCGACAATCCTGGAACAACCGAGTGGATACTCATTTGCGATCTGAGTTCTATGATCAGAAAGGATTCATGAGCGGAAAAACCTCCTTGAAGGAAATAGAATTGAATTTACTGGGAGATCTGAAGGGAAAATCCGTATTGCATTTACAATGTCATTTCGGTCAGGACAGCATTTCACTCAGCAGACTGGGCGCGAAGGTAACGGGCGTGGATCTATCCGATAAAGCCATTGAAAGTGCAAAACAAATTGCGAAGGAATGCGGAACCGATACAAAATTCATCTGCTGCAATATTTACGATCTGTCCGATCACTTACAGGAGAAATTCGATCTGGTCTTTACCAGTTACGGCACCATTGGCTGGTTGCCCGATCTGGATCGATGGGCAAAGCTTATCTCCCATTTTTTAAAACCGAATGGACAATTTGTCTTTGTAGAATTTCACCCTGTCGTTTGGATGTATGATGACAATTTTGAGAAGGTGGCTTACAACTATTTCAAGGCAGAAGCCATCGTAGAAACAGAAAGCGGCACCTATGCCGATAAAAAGGCGGAGATCAAACAGACATCTGTCTCCTGGAATCACAGCATGAGCGAAGTCGTGAACAGTTTAGTAAAAAACGGAATGGAACTTAATTCCCTGGATGAATTTGATTATTCCCCATACAATTGCTTCAATAAAACAGTAGAATCCGAACCCGGAAAATTCAGAATAGAATCATTTGAAAATAAGATCCCGATGGTGTACGCGGTGGTGGCAAAGAAGCAGGATGTTGAGAGTGATGAATTATGAGTTATGAGTTTAGTGATCGGTATAAAACAAACGAAATTCATAGTTACAGTAAATACCATTTATCATTGTTCATTGGAGAGAGCCTTCAAGTCGCCCATACTTTGCGATATCACCAAAGTACACACCGGTTTTGGTCTTACTCCAAAAGTGACCCATTGTACAGAAGACGAAGGATGGGGACAGCCCGGTTCCAGTAAAAAAATATTCGTCGCCAGATCACTTACGCAAAAAGGAGGCTGGGCATCGATCGACAAAGTACTTGAAAGAGTTGAGAATGAATACTGGAAAATAGAGATCAGTGATTTTCAAAGCTGGATGCTGGGATTTTACAAATTTGTTGGAGAATGGAAGACAACAGAACTAGAAAAAGAAAAGATCCTGATAGAATACACATATACTTTGTTTTCAAATAATGTATTCCTTTATCCTTTCAATTGGCTCTTTGCAAAGCTATTTTGGAGAGCGTATATGAAAAGGGTTATTGAGAACATCAGACAAATGACCATAAATGAGGAAGTTTATTTGTATCCTTAAGTAATTAGAATAAATCTTTGGCAGACTAGCAGTACACACTTCAGTTTCTGTTCTTCAACACATTGATCACATCATCCAGAGAATATCCCTTCGCGGTCAAAAGTACCAGGTAATGATACATCAGATCAGCAGCTTCTCCTAAAAACAATTCTTTGTTATCGTCTTTCGCTTCTATCACCAGTTCAACTGCCTCTTCCCCTACTTTCTGTGCGATCTTGTTTATTCCCTTATTGAAAAGTTGATTGGTATAGGATTCTTTCTGTGGATTCTTTTTTCTGTCCTGAATCGTTGCTTCCAGCTCAAACAAAAAATTCCCTTTGTTCTCTTCGTTGAAGCAGGTATCAGAACCGGTGTGGCAAACCGGACCAACAGGATCCACTTTGATAAGAATGGTATCATCATCACAATCCTGTCCCATACTCACCACGTTCAAAAAGTTACCGGATGTCTCTCCTTTCACCCATAATCGTTTTTTGCTGCGACTGTAAAAGGTCACTTTTTTTGTTGCTGCCGTTTGCGCCATTGCTTCCGGATTCATGTAGCCAAGCATTAAGACCTTTGCCGTCTTGTTATCTTGTATAATAGCAGGGACTAAACCATCTGCTGACTTTGAAAAATCTATATTCATATCATGATCTTATTTCTATTTGTTTATTTTTTAAAAATTCTTTCAGTGTTTTTATCTCCATTTCCTTAAAATGAAAAACACTTGCTGCCAAAGCCGCGTCGGCTTT
>DAORJH010000296.1:0-3730 GCA_035438925.1 Bacteroidia bacterium
AAGAGAGAGGATGCTGCTCTTTCCAATAACAACATCAATCCGTGCAATGCACCCCAAACCACAAAGGTCCAGCTCGCTCCATGCCACAGTCCGCTTACCATGAAAACGATCATGATGTTCAAACACCATCTTGGAATGCCAACACGATTTCCTCCTAATGAAATATAGAGATAATCTCTGAACCAGGTGCTAAGGGAAATGTGCCAGCGAGTCCAGAATTCACTTACGCTTTTGGACAAATAAGGAGTTTTAAAATTGTCCATGATCTTTATTCCCAATAATCTTGCGCTACCTAGTGCAATGGTCGAATAACCAAAAAAATCGGCGTAGATCTGAATAGAAAATAAAAAAACAGCGCCTAAGATCTGACTTGAGCTGTGTTTCATCGGATCATTGTATACTTGATTCACAAAGGGCGCGATATTATCGGCCACCGTCATTTTAATGAATAATCCGAACAGGATCAATTTAAAGCCATCTGAAAAATTCTGGTACAAGGGTTTCGCTTCTTTTTTCAGCTCATTTCCTAAAGTATCATAACGTTCAATGGGTCCGGCCACCATCTGTGGAAAGAACAGCACATAATTGGCAAAATAACCCAAATGTCTTTCTGCTTTCTGTTTGCCACGGTAAACTTCTATCGTGTAACTCATCGATTGAAAAGTATGAAAGGAAAGTCCGATAGGCAGCAAAATATTCAGATTCACAGGATGGAATTCCTTACCAAAAAGTGAGAAGACAGAAACCAGATTCTCATTCAGGAAATTGAAATATTTAAAAAATGAAAGCAGACCGATGTTGGCTGCCAAACTTGCGAGCAGATAAAAGAACTTTAATCGTCCTTCTACCTTCTCAATGGTAAGAGCAGCAACATAGTCGACAAGAATGATGAAAAATAAAATGAGAATGTATTTTGGCACAAAGACCATGTAAAAATAACAACTCCCTACAAAAATGAGCATCCATCGGAACCGGTGAGGCACAAGATAATAAAGTGCCACAATGATTGGCAGAAAGATCAGGAAGTGAAGTGAGTTAAATAACACGTTGAACGATGTTACCTGTTATGATTTTTTCCGTACGGTGCGTTGTTCAATTCTCTTTTCGTAATTACTTCCCTGGAAAATACGGTGAACGAAAATTCCGGGAGTGTGAATATGATCCGGATCCAATTCTCCGGCCGAAACAAGATGCTCCACCTCAGCAATAGTGATCTTTCCGGCCATCGCCATCATGGGATTGAAATTACGTGCTGTACTTCTGTAAATAAGATTCCCCGCTGTATCACCCTTCCAGGCTTTCACAATTGCAAAATCGGGTTCAAAAGCCTTTTCCATGAGGTAATCTTTTTCTTCACCGTTGAAAGTAAAGCGACGTACTTCTTTTCCAATGGCAACTTCCGTACCTACACCGGCAGGGGTGAAGATTACGGGCATACCGTAACCACCAGCCAGGCAACGAGTGGCCAATGTACCCTGTGGGATCAACTCCACTTCCAGCTCACCACTTAACATCTGCCTTTCAAATTCATCATTTTCTCCTACATAAGAGGAGATCATTTTTCTGATCTGTTTGGTTTGAAGAAGAAGTCCAAGTCCAAAATCATCCACACCGGCATTGTTACTGATGCAAGTCAGGTTCTTCACTCCCATCTTCACCAATTGCGATATACAGTTTTCAGGAATGCCACAGAGGCCAAAGCCTCCAATTGCCAATGTCATTCCGTCTTTAATTCCTTTTGTTGCCTCTTCGGCATTTTTTACAACTCGATTGATCATAGAATATGAATTAATATACAAATATAATTGATTTTATAATTTTAACTGGACGATCTTATGGTTCTATCTTCACCGGTTTATATTTACCTCTCACAAATTTAAATGGCTTAACTTTGTAAATTACTAAATCCCTTATCTGAATAGTGTCTTCTATAACAAATTCCTTCCTGATTTCTTCTCTTGACAATCTATCCTCAATCACAAAATTGTAAGGGCTCTCAAAATACCAACTTTGATTACTTAGAATTTCGTGCATATTCAAATCAGGATAAACTGATTCTATTTTTACTCCTCTATCACTAAACACTGTAAATTTCTTAGCATGCCAGTATTCGGCAATTCCTCTTGTTAAACCATACTTACTATAGGCCTCGTCAATTTCTTTTGCATACTCTGGTTTATAATGCAAGAACTCTTTTAATCCTTTAAAACTAAATCCAAATAAAATCATGCCAAGGAAAATTGTTGGGATTGCAAATGATACAACCTTTAGCTTGATTCTGGATGAAATCTTGTTCAATTGAAATGCAATTAAAAATGAAATGATCAAAAGTGAAAAATAAAAAGGTGATATTGAATACCTTAATGTATCGTAACCGGAAAAATTGCCGTTAACAATTGGTGCAGAAAAGACACAAAGTGAGAAAAAAGAGTATAGAAGAAAGAAAACTGCAAATTCTTTTTGTTCAGATCTTCTATTCTTGGCATAGAAATAGAAACCGTATGGAATCAAAAGGAAAGTGAAAAGCATATGAATTGATCTGAACCCGGGAGATTTCATGAAATCATACATCTCATTTAAAAACACTTTTAATGAAGGTATTGCATTGTCAGGATTTAGTATGCGTACCGACAAGAACGTTGCGTAACCTCCGGTCTTCAAGTATTCAAACAATTGATAACCCAAAATGCAACCAGCAAGAACTAAGATAAAGACCAGCATGGAACGAAGTAAGTTTGAGAATTGAATATTTATCAAAACAGTTAACATAAAAGGCACAACCATCACCAAAAAAAGCATATCACTGAAAATTGCAACTAGAGTAAACAGAAACAAGAATATCATCTTAAAAAAGTCACGCATAGGAGAAAAGTAAATACACAATAATATTATCATATTAATAAAAGATCCGCCGTGATAGGAAAAGTAAGAAATGTAAAATGCGAAAGTGATGTCATGTGAAAAATAATACGTTTCAATAAAAAGCGTTGAAAAGAGCAAAGGTATTAACCACGAATATTTCTTTAACTGACCGGGGGCGACACGTGAAAAAAGATAAGTACTAGAGGCGGTAGCTAAAAGAACCTGAAAGAAAAAGTAAATCATGGATATATTGATAATATCCCAAGCAATACACTTTCTAATTACCAAATAAAGAAAAATATCTGGAAAAAGAGTAGGAGCAGCTGCAAATATCCAATCCTTAACTTGTCCTCCATTCAAAAAAAGATCGTTGTAGATGACGTGCAAGCCAACTGAGTCGGAGCTGAACATCAAGTGATAAAAAGGGTCAAAATTAGAAAAGGTGGCAAAAATACTTAAAACCAATACAACCCAGCACAATAAATGCAGGGAAAAATTTTCATTAAAGATTTTTTTACTTAGCCACATTTCCAATCTTTACTCAACTACAACATCTCATTACGATCAATCAAATTCTTATTCAAACTCATTGATGTCTGATGTTCCATCATTGTCCCTTTCATCATATTTTGTACAATCCAATTCCAGATTCGGATCCAGTGTTTTTGGTCTTTCAAAATCTGCTTTGCTCACTTTCAATTTTGGATCGGAATAGATCTTTGAGAAGAATTTTCCCCAGATAGGTAAGGCCATGGTTGCTCCTTGACCTTCTACCATCGAGTTAAAATGCACAGAGCGATCTTCTCCCCCAACCCAAACACCTGCTGCCAATTCAGGTGTTAATCCAATGAACCAACCGTCGGCATTC
>DAORJH010000297.1:0-3725 GCA_035438925.1 Bacteroidia bacterium
AATGCGTGTATTTCTGCAGCGTATTCATGGAATAGGTGAAATTGATGAAATTAAGATCAATGAATCCGTCCAGATATTCACTCGTCATAAGATCACTTGGTGTCCAATCAGAATTACAATGAATGAACGTAACGCTGTATTGCTTTTTATCTCCATCCAGGTCATCAAAGCTCAGTTCGATCAGTTCATCACTATTCAGATTGATGATAGGAGAAGCATGATCCCATGTGGACTCATGCATTTGTACCGTTTTGATATAAGGTTTATATGCGTGATCATCATACTTCAATACATTATCATTCACATAATCTTCCTCTTGCGAATGAAGGAAGCCGGAAAAAAGCAATGGGAGTATTAGAAAGAGGCTTCGAAGCATACAGTTGACAATACAAATTACGTACTAAAAACGTAGATTCTAATTAATAATTGCTAAAAATGAGTGGGAAGGCAGGACCTTTTACTTTTTTTGGGCACCGAAAATCCGGATCTTACTCTCCTGTCGGTTAAGCATGCGACTGATGTTCTTACGATGTGTAATGATGAGCATCAAGGCCACTACCACAGAAAATGCAGTGAGAACAGGATTGGAATTGTGTAGTGCAAGATTCAAGATCAACGGAAAAGCTATACCTGCAGACATTGAGGAAAGCGAAACGATGCGACTGCTGAACAATACGATCAAAAATACGAGTAAGGATAAGGAAGAGGCTACCGGAAGGATGCAGATAACGATCCCTAAAATTGTTGCTACGCCTTTACCACCTCTGAATCCTGCGAAAACCGGAAAAATATGTCCTAATAAAGCCGCAACACCCAGACCCAATTGAAGGTTGATGAATTCTCCACTTCCAGGTTCATAATTGGAAAAGAAAGAAAGTAGAACAGCAGAAGAACCTTTAATAATGTCGATGAGCAATACGGGAATTCCTGCTTTACGCCCTAATACCCTGAATGTATTGGTTGCCCCGGCATTTCCACTTCCGAATTCACGAACATCAATGCCATAAAATCGTTTACCGATCCAAACCGCAGTTGGAACCGATCCAAGCAAATAAGCCAATATGATAAGTAAAATGATCATTCAGTTTGAACCCTCTAATCTATAGCAAAACTATCACTTATTTTAAATAATAAAAGCACTTAAACATTTATTTATTAAAGTCTAAGTGCTTTATTATTAAATAATTAACAAGCTTAAAAGGATCCTTTTAATTTAACTCCCTGTTCTATTTTCTGTAAAGCGCTAATATAGGCGCCAATTCTCATGCTTGTCTTGTATGTGGAAGCACTGTTCCAAACCTGTTCAAATGCCAATTCCATCTTGATATCATGTTTCGCATTCACTTCATCTTCACTCCAGTAATAACCGGCCTTGTTTTGAACCCATTCAAAATAACTAACTGTTACTCCTCCACTGTTCGCAAGAATATCAGGAACGCAAACGATCTTTTTCTCGTTGATGATAGGATCCGCCTCAGGCGTTGTTGGGCCATTTGCTCCTTCAACGATCAATTTTGCCTGAATTTTAGGAGCATTTTCTTCTGTGATCACATTTTGCAAAGCTGCCGGAACAAGTACATCACATTTACTGATCAATAACTGATCGGCAGAAATTTCGGTTGCACCTTTAAAGCCTTTCAGAACTCTGTTGTTCTTAGCTGCAAATTCAAGCGCCGCCTTGATATCAATTCCTTTTTCGTTATAAAAAGAAGCTGTATGATCACCTATTCCAACGATCTTGATTCCTTTTTCATGAAGAAGACGAGCAGCGTGAGAACCCACATTTCCGAATCCCTGAACTACTGCACTTACTTCATTTACTTTCATTCCCATTTTCTTCATTGCTGCCAGGGTATTCACCATCACACCTCTTCCAGTTGCTGCATCTCTTCCCAGGGATCCTCCAATAGCGACAGGTTTGCCGGTAATAACACCAGGACAATCTTCTCCCATGATCTTATTGAATTCATCCAGCATCCAGGCCATTTCCCTTCCACTGGTTCCCATATCAGGAGCAGGAATATCTTTATTCACACCGAAAATATCTTTCATTGCCTTGGCATAGGAACGACTTAATCTTTCCAGTTCGTTAACACTTAAATTTCTTGGGTCACATTTTATACCACCTTTGGCTCCGCCATAAGGCAAATTCGCAACGGCACATTTAAAGCTCATCCAGGCAGCCAGTGCCTTTACCTCATCGGCATTTACATCCATGGCATAGCGAATTCCTCCCTTGCTTGGACCTAAATGTGTACTGTGAATGGTGCGATATCCTTCAAATACCTGGATCTTGCCATTGTCCATTACGACAGGCAGACTCACTTTCACTTCTTTTTTTGGATTTCGGAGAATCTGAGTTACTTCATCACTCAAATTCATCAACTTTGCGGCCACATCTAATCGGGCCAAAACGGCCTCAAACATGCTATCATGTGCATTAGGTGCCTTAACTGTGTTAGTTGACATAAGTTAAAATACGTTAGTTAGCTGGGTGGCAAAGGTAAGTAAATAAATTGATTTAGCAATTGATAGCCCGAGTTATAGATATAACGTTTTTTTGCATCGACTAATTACCGTTTCGCAGTTCGGAATGTGTACTTTTACGCAAATGGCCGAACTGCTTAAAATTGCTACTGTTATGCTCTTCTGCTCCCTTTTCTTCAGCAAATTGGGTATGCCTGCAGCCGTGATCCTATTTAAATTCAACTTTCTAAAGGTCTTTCTTGTGAGTTGTGCCGGTGGTATTGGTGGAACCGTATTTTACACCTACTTAAGTGCATTTTTGATCAATTGGTGGGAAAAGTTCAAACACAGCAGAAATCTTTTTCAAAACAAGAAAGTATTTACAAAATCCAACCGTAGATTGATTCGAATCAAGAATCGTTTCGGACTTACCGGAATTGCCATTCTCACCCCTGTTATTCTTTCTATTCCTCTTGGCGCTTTTCTTGGTGAACGATTCTTTAAGAAGAAATCAAAAGTGATCCTCGCTATCAGTTTCTGGGTTGTGATCTGGAGTGTGGTGTTCTATTTCATCTATTACTTCTTCTACGACTTTTTTAAAGGCTGGCTATTTTAAGAACTGATAGCAAATGAAAGACGGAATTAATCATGTTTTTTTTGATCTCGATGATACTTTGTGGGATTTTGAAACCAATTCTGACCGAGTACTCATGCAGCTTTTCAGGGAATTTGATCTTGAAAAAAAACTTAATTCATCTTTCACAGATTTCATTGGGGTGTATAAAGAAATTAATTCTCAATTATGGAGAAAATATAGTCTCAAGGAGATCACTAAAGAAGAATTAAGGAACAATCGTTTTGAATTTACCTTCCAAAAGTTTGAATACAGTAATTACAACGAGAACTTAGCGTTAACCCATCAATACCTGAGCCGAGCGCCCCATGGAAAAGTGCTGAAGGATGGTTGTTTAGATATACTCGAATTTTTAAGTAAAAAATACCAGCTCCACATCATTACCAATGGTTTTAAAGAGATACAGGATATTAAACTAAACGGAAGTGGATTAAAACCCTATTTCAAAAATATCATTATCAGCGAGGAACATAACCTGAGTAAACCGGATCCTGAAATTTTCAAACTGGCGGAAAAACTGGCTGTAGCCAATGCAGATGAGTGTATCATGATAGGCGACAATAAGGAAAATGATGTCCATGGCGCCTTGATATCTGGCTGGAAAGCGATCCATTATCATCCTATT
>DAORJH010000298.1:0-3699 GCA_035438925.1 Bacteroidia bacterium
AAAATAGAAGAAGCGCATAGAGGTAATGTCACTTTCCATACTACATATATCAAGCAGAATAGATTGTATACACATACTTCGGTGATCACAGTGCCGTATACTAATAAAGAACTGGATATTGAATTCTCATCTTTCAGAAACAAATTACTTCCCGGCGAAGAAGAAGAATGGAGAATGACCATAAAAGATAAAAAAGGTGACAAGGTAACGGCAGAATTAATGGCCGGCATGTATGATGCTTCCCTGGATGCTTTTCGTTCCAATCATTGGGCTTTAAATATTTATCCTGCTTATTACGGAAGCAATCGTTGGACTTCTGGAATTGGACATTCAGGTTCTTCTTATGAATTCAATGATCTAAGAAGTCAATATGCATCTCACCCTTACAGAAGTTATGATGCTTTGAATTATTTCGGACTGTATTTCTACAGCAACCGTTACAGTAGATACGATTATGATTATGCAGATGATGGATATTATCCTGCTACCGAGTCAGCAGGTGTTGTAGCTGATGAAGTGACTACACTCTCCAAAAGCAATGCTTCACCGGCTCGTGCGAAAAAAAGCATGGAGAAATCGAAAGGAGACGGAAATTTTGAACAAGAAGAATTAAGTGAAAATAAAAATCAGGCTCAAAGTGGTGCTGAAATGGATAAAGATAATCGTCCGATGGGAGGAGCAGGTGGACGTGAAGGAAAAGAAGGTGGAGCAGATCTAAATGCCGTGAAAGCCAGAAGTAATTTCAATGAAACGGCCTTCTTTTATCCAACACTGGAAACGAATGAAAAAGGAGAGACAATCATCAAATTCAAAGTTCCGGAAAGTCTGACCAAGTGGAAAGTAATCGGATTGGCCCATAGCAAGGATCTTAAGATCGGTCAGTTTCAGAAGGAAGTCATAACACAAAAAGAGTTGATGGTGCAACCGAATGCTCCACGATTCTTCCGTGAAGGAGATAAAATGACCTTGATCGCAAAGATCTCTAATCTCTCTGAAAAAGACATGGAGGGAAATGCTGAACTGAAATTATATGATGCTTTAACTGAAAAAGAAATTTCTACGTCAATGATCGAAGCTGTTTCCGGTCCTTTTCCAACAATTGGTTCACGAACTTTCAATGCGAAAAAAGGATTAAGTACAAGCATTGAATGGAATATATCCGTGCCTTTTGGCGTATCTGCTATCAAATACAGGATCGTTGCTAAAGGCGGAAGTTTCAGTGATGGAGAGGAAATGGTGATCCCAGTATTGACAAATCGTATGCTTGTGACGGAAAGTATGCCATTACCGATCAGAAGTAATCAAACAAAGGAATTCAATTTTACGAAATTCATTTCTCAGAATAACAATTCTTCTACTTTAAAGAATCATGCCTACACATTAGAATTCACTGCAAATCCTGCTTGGTATGCGGTACAGGCTCTTCCTTATATCATGGAATATCCTTACGAATGTGCTGAACAAACTTTTGCCCGTTACTACGCGAACAGCCTGGCAACCTACGTTGTCAATTCCAAGCCGAAAATAAAAGCTGTGTTTGATGCCTGGAAATCGCAAAGTCCGGAAGCCTTTCTATCTAATCTGGAAAAAAATCAGGAATTGAAAGCCGTTGTTCTGGAAGAAACTCCGTGGGTTTTACAGGCAAAAAGTGAAAGCGAAAACAAGAAACGCGTAGGATTGCTTTTTGATCTCAATAGAATGGGAAATGAACAGGCGCGCGCTTTCCGAAAATTACAAAAGGCGCAAACAACCAATGGTGGATTCTGGTGGTTTGAAGGTGGACCCGATGACTGGTACATCACGCAACACATTGCCTGTGGTTTTGGTCACCTCGATAAACTGGGAGTATTGAAATTACGTCAGGATAATGATGCGTGGAGCATGATGAATAAAGCCGTGAGGTATTGTGATAATAGAATGAGAGAAGAATATGAGTGGCTGAAGAAACATGATAAAGACTATCTAAAGGAAGATCATCTCAGTTATATGGCTGTTCAATATATGTACATGCGTAGTTTTTACAAGGACATTAAAATAGATAGCAGAAACAATGAATGTTTTGAATACTACAAGAAACAGGAGCAAAGCTATTGGTTGAATGCTGGAAGATATGCTCAAGGAATGATCGCTTTGAGTCTACACCGAAATGCTGACCTTAAAACACCAAAAGACATATTAAAATCACTTAAAGAGAATTCTTTGAATAGCGAAGAAATGGGAATGTATTGGAAAGAGAATTACGGTTATTACTGGTATCAGGCACCGATAGAACAACAGGCAATGATGATCGAAGCCTTTGATGAAGTGATCAATGATCAGAAGTCGGTTGATGACCTGAAGACTTGGCTTATCAAAAGCAAACAAACGCAACATTGGGGAACAACCCGTTCTACTACGGAAGCGGTGTATGCCTTGCTGCTTAAAGGAACTGACTGGCTGGCGACAGAGCCGAATGTGGAGATCACAGTTGGCAGTATAAAGCTTGACCCAAAGAATGATCCGGAAATAAAAGTTGAGCCGGGCACGGGTTATTTCAAAAAGATCTGGAATGGATCTGATATCAAACCTGAAATGGGAAAGATCAAAGTAGAGAAAAAGGATCAGGGTGTAAGCTGGGGTTCTGTTTATTGGCAGTATTTTGAACAGCTCGATAAGATCACACCCCATGAAACACCATTGAAGTTGAAGAAGCAATTGTTCCTTCAAAAGAATACAGCGAGTGGACCGGTGATCACTCCAATCACAGCCGATACAAAATTGAATCTGGGTGACAAGATCAAAGTGAGAATTGAATTGAGAGTTGACCGGGATATGGATTATGTCCACATGAAAGACATGAGAGCCTCCGGTTTTGAACCTGTGAATGTATTTAGCGGATACAAATGGCAGGATGGTTTGGGCTATTATGAAAGTACAAGAGATGCAGCCACTCACTTTTTCTTTTCAAAATTGTACAAGGGCACTTTTGTTTTTGAATACATGGTATTGGTGAATCACTTGGGTGATTTCAGCAATGGTATTACTCAGATCCAGTGCATGTACGCACCGGAATTCACGAGTCACTCCGAAGGAATAAGAGTAAAAGTAAATAAGAATTAAGATCAACCTGAACTCAATGATAGAGTTCAGGTATCTTGATTGTTTTCCTTGCTTCTGAACGATCAGAATAATAGATGAGCTTGGCCTTTTTGTCGCTGTCACAATACCATTTTGTATAGGTGAGTGACGTCATGGATCCGTAATCGAAAACCATCCATATTCCTTGTCTAACTTTTTCATCGGTAAGGTTTATCGTATCTTTATTCTAGGGATGTATTTCAAAGGAGACCGGAAAATGTTGATACTTTTGTTTGAGTTTCTGTTACAGGAAATAGTCAATAATCCAAATAAGGAAACGTTTAAATAGATCCTTCTCATACAAGAGTTATTAAAGCGTATTAAGCAATTCATGTCTGTAATTATCCAATATGGTAGACTTGGAAAGAAAACCCTTATATATCCCATTTTCTACAACCGGCAAATTCCACTGTCCCGATTCTTCAAATTTTTTCATGATACTGAAAATGTCTTCCGTTATTTCAATGACCATTTCCGGTTTATGCATCAATTCTTTAACGGTGATCTTATCATAAAGTTCTGCATTGAACATTTCTTCTCTTATACTATTGAGATAGATAATACCAAGAAGTTTATTGTTCT
>DAORJH010000299.1:0-3696 GCA_035438925.1 Bacteroidia bacterium
CAGGCTCTCGGAAATAAAGTGATCTGTCAGAAAGATAGTTTTCTTTGCGCTGCAAAAGGCGTTGCTGTTGGAATCGAGTTTCAGAAAAAATTAGGCACAGGATTATTCGGAGGTGAAGGTTTCATTATGCAGAAACTGGAAGGAGATGGATTGGCTTTTGTTCATAGTGGTGGACATGTGATCGAAAAGGAATTAAAAGCAGGCGATATGCTTAAGATTGATACTGGTTGTATTGTGGCGTTTACTGCTACTGTAAATTACGATATTCAATTCGTAGGAGGTGTAAAGAATTCCTTATTTGGCGGAGAGGGTTTATTTTATGCCGTTCTAAGAGGACCCGGAAAAGTATGGATCCAAACTTTACCGATCAGTCGTCTAGCAGGAAGAATTCTTTCCTACGGAAGAGGAAGCAGAAAGGAAGAGGGAAGTATTTTAGGTGGATTAGGTAATTTATTGGATGGGGATTGATGAAATTTTAAATTGGAAATGTTGAATTATGCATCATTCAACATTTAAAATTGAACATTTAAAATTAAAATTATGGCAAAATCAAATTATACAGAAGACAATATACGATCGTTAGATTGGAAAGAACACATTCGTACCCGTCCAGGTATGTACATTGGTAAATTGGGCGATGGTAGTGCCTTCGACGATGGAATCTATGTATTACTGAAAGAGGTAATGGATAATTGTATCGATGAATACATGATGGGCGAAGGAGATAAAATTGAAGTGAATGTGAAAGATGGAATTGTCTCTATTCGTGATTACGGGCGTGGAATTCCATTGGGAAAAGTGGTGGATGTGGTTTCCAAAATGAATACCGGTGGTAAATACGACAGTGAAGCTTTTAAAAAGTCGATCGGTTTGAACGGAGTAGGTACTAAAGCTGTTAATGCGCTATCTGTTCATTTTAAAGTAACAGCTTACCGCGATAAACAATCCAAGACAGCCGAATTTAAAAAGGGTGAGCTCGTAAAAGAACACAAACTTGTTTCTGCTCCGGGAGAAAAGAATGGTACTTATGTGGAATTCAAACCGGATGACACGATCTTCAAAAAATACCATTTCGTTCACGAGTACATCGATCGTATGATGTGGAATTATGCGTTCTTGAATACAGGATTGACACTTGTTCTGAACGGAAATGAATACAAATCCCTTCATGGATTAAAAGATCTACTAGAAAAGAATATTTCAGGTGAAACGCTTTATCCTATCATTCATTTGAAAGGTGATGACATTGAACTGGCCATGACGCACAGTAACGAGCATTTCAGTGAGGAATATTATAGTTACGTCAATGGTCAATACACCACGCAAGGTGGAACGCACCTCGCTGCTTTCAGAGAGGCTGTTGTGAAAACTGTACGCGAGTTCTATAAGAAAGATTTTGATCCAACAGATGTGCGTAAATCAATCGTTGCCGCTATTTCGGTAAAAGTTCAAGAACCTGTTTTTGAATCGCAAACAAAAACAAAATTAGGTTCAAGTGAAATCGCACCGGGTGGACAAAGCATCCGTAGTTTCATAGGTGATTTTATTAAACAGCAACTGGATAATTACCTTCATAAAAACCCGGATACAGCTAAATCCATTGAAGCAAAGATCCTCGCCAATGAAAGGGAAAGAAAGGAACTTTCAGGAATTCAAAAACTAGCAAGAGAAAGAGCAAAGAAAGCTTCCCTTCACAACAAGAAATTAAGAGATTGCCGCATTCACTTAGATGACACAAAAGATCCTCGTCGCCTCGAAACTACCTTGTTCATCTGCGAGGGTGATTCTGCTAGTGGTTCGATCACAAAAACACGTGATGTGAATACGCAATCAGTTTTCAGTTTAAAGGGAAAACCTTTGAATTGCTTCGGGCTCGGCAAGAAAGTAGTTTACGAAAACGAAGAATTCAATCTTCTTCAGTCAGCTTTGAATATTGAAGAAGGTCTGGATGACCTTCGATATAATAATATTGTGATCGCAACTGATGCCGACGTGGATGGAATGCATATCCGTTTGCTATTACTTACTTTCTTTTTGCAATTCTTTCCTGACCTTGTAAAGAACAATCACGTAAAGATCTTGCAGACTCCTTTATTCCGCGTTCGCAATAAAAAAGAAACCATCTATTGTTACAGTGATGAAGAAAGAAGAGCAGCCATTGCCAAACTCGGACCAAAACCGGAGATCACTCGCTTCAAAGGATTGGGAGAGATCAGTCCGGATGAATTCAAACATTTCATTGGAAAAGATATTCGTCTTGAACCCGTTTTAATTGATCAAAAAGCAAGTATTCAGGAATTGCTCAATTATTACATGGGTAAGAATACCCAGGAACGCCAGGAGTTCATTATTGAGAATTTGAGGGTGGAGAAGGATATGGAGGAAGAAATTGCCAAATGATTTGTTAAATTATTTTAACTTTCAGCTAATTCTAAATCAATTGAGCCGTGCTGGTCGTGTTAAAGCCTGTTAATATCGAAAAAAAAGATATCTTTGGCATGAAACGTGAAATGTAATTAGCAACATAAAAACATAAAACAAAATGAAAACGACACAACTACTTCTTATCCCTGCTATCGCAGTTATGGCTTTAACAGGTTGTAAATCCAAAAAAAAGCAACCGATTCAAAAAGAAACCGGTGCTGTAGAGATCAGCGTACCTTTCAGCGAAAGTAAGTACCGCAGTGATAATGATGCATTCCGTGCAAAGCAAGTGGGTAAATCTCCGGATCTGGCTACTGCTAAAAAGATCGCATTCCAAAATGCTAAATCTGAAATGGCTGCTAACATCAACTCTACTATTAAAAGAGTAACGGATCAGTACACCAATCAGCGTACCATTGGTAATGCTCAGGAATTTGAGAACAAATTCGAAGAGTTGGCACGCGAAGTTGTTAATCTTGAGATCTCAAACGTAAAAGAGATCGGCGAGAAGATCTTCAAAGAGCCGGACGGAGCATTCAGCTACTGGATCTGCGTTGAAGCTGGTAAAAAAGAAGTATTCGATAAGTTGGATGCTAAGATCTCTAACGATGCGAAATTGAAATTAGACTACGACAAGCAAAAATTTCAGCAGATATTTGATGCTGAGATGAAAAAACTGGCTGAAGAAGGTAAATAATCCCAAAGCTATTATAGAAGAGCATCTTTTAACCAAAAGGTGCTCTTTTTTTAACCACTCATTTTGAAGATCAGAATTCAAATATTCACATTAGCTGTTTTAGCCGTGCTTTTATCCTGTACAGGATCTAAAAAGTATTTCAAAGCAGCTGAAAAACTGGAGAAACAAGGTCTGGTGAACGAAGCAGCAGATTATTATTTACAATCGCTGCAGCGTAAGCCTACCAATGTGGAAGCACGCATCAAATTAAAAGATGTGGGACAAAAATGTGTTTCCAACATGGCCTCTGATTTTTTCAGGAATTACAACACCAATCAGCTTGAAGCCTCTCTCGAATCCTTTGAGCGGTTAAAAGATTTCTCATCGCGTACAGCAGCATTGAATGTGGTGCTCGATTATCCAAAACAATACGAAGAAGATTACCAGAAAGCCGTTGAGACCTATTGTTCCAAAAATCATGACCAGGCCTATCTCTTGGTGAATCAAGGCAAATACAACGATGCTTTAGTGCACATCAAAAGGATCAATAAGTACAATGCGGCCTATAAAACAACTCAGCAATTGGAAGTGATCGC
>DAORJH010000300.1:0-3686 GCA_035438925.1 Bacteroidia bacterium
AGAAGTACTATTGTTTCATCTATTAGATATCAATGGGAGTTTAGTTTTTGACGATAAGCTGGAACATGAAAACAGTTCTGTCGATATTGCTCATCTACCTAAAGGAACCTATATCTGTCAACTCATTGAGAAGAAAGAAAACCAGGTCATAAAAAGCATCCTTCTTATAAAAGAATAGCAAGCTCTTCTATTTGCACTTTTTACAAAGTGCAAAAACTACAAAGAACAATAATTAAATTCTATCGAATATTCCTTTATAATAATCTATAAAGAATAATATAAAGCCCTGAATTTGCACTTATTGCAAATTTTTTTCTGATTTCGCGCTTTACTTACTGATTTTGTAAAATCAGCAGGAATGCCTGAGTTGATTTATGCATATCAATTTCATTTCAAAACAGCATAAAAATAATTTCGCCTTTGTGAAATTATGTATCTACTGAATTTATTCATTGCGGAACCTCTAACAGCAATTACAGATTACTTATTGACTGTTGCTGCACTTTTTTTCTTTCTGCGACTACGAAAAAAAGCTGAGAACAAAGAATATATAAAAAGTTGGTCCTATTTTTTCTTATTCACAGGCATCTCAACCTTTTTCGGAGGCCTGGCACATTCATTTCATCTGAAAGAAGGCACAACTTATTTAGAAATTTGGATTTCCATGCAATTATTTGGAGGGCTCGCTATTTTCTTCGCTCAAAAAGGGGGGCTAGAGTCAGAATGCCATCCTAAGGGACAAAAGTTGTTTGTGAAGCTTACAGGAATTCAACTGATCCTATTCACAATTAGCGTACTTATCTTTTTCAGCTTCAAAACAGTTGTTATCAATTCAGTTGTAACACTCAGCATCTTATTAGTGCTTTACTTCCCTAGAGAGCTTTTACAATGGAATTACAGATATCTGGTCACTATCGGAATTCTCACTTCATTTCTTACCGCGCTTGTAAATATTAAAAAAATAATTCTTGCTCCCTGGTTCAATCAACATGATCTCTCACATGTGATCATGTACTTAAGCCTTTTACTTATTTATTCAGGAATCAAATACAAACACAACAACCAATCACTTTTTACAAAATAAATCAATGGCAGTAATTTACATTCCTAAAACAGCACCAGAGATCTTTGAGTTGTCGAAAAGAATAATTTTCAAACACAATTCAATAGCGCAAAACAGTCCACTCAATCACATTGAGATCACAAGTCTTTGTTCAAGAATTACTGATTTGGAGACAAAATACAGCGAATACCAGATCCTTTCTGAAAAATGTGCAAGGCTGAAAGAAGAATTTCAGAAAGAATTGGGAATTCATAAAGATCAAAAATCATTTGTACCCGGAACTGTAAGATTCAACATCGTCCAGGTAAGGGATATTCTTAAGGGAATTGCGCGCGAAGATATATCGTCCTTGAAAAACTGGGGTTTTAAAATAATAGATTCTTCTGAAAATGAATATGGAAAATGAAGTAATATTTGTGACCGGGGCCAACGGAATGTTGGGAACAAATATCTGCCTCGAGTTGGTCAGACAAAAATATGAAGTAAAAGCACTTTGCTTAAATGAATGTGAAAGCAAATTCCTTAGTCAGAATGGCATTAATGTAATTGAAGGAAATATTCTTGACAAACAGAAACTAACCGAAAATATCAAGGGTTGCGATAAGGTCATTCACATTGCGGCATTAACGGGGATCTGGCCCAGGCGTTGCGAAAAAATAAAAGAGGTGAATGTGCGTGGGACGATGAACATTGTTGCAGCAGCTAAAGAGAATAACATCAAAAGGATAGTACATATAGGTTCAGCCAGTTCTTTTCAAGGTGGATGCAAAAATTTTCCGGGAAATGAAGCCTCACCCTTTCTTGGAAAGAAATACAAAATGGATTACATAGACACAAAATATGAAGCACAGGAGTACTTAATGGAAGAGTATAGAAAAAATCAGTTGCCTGTGCTTATTATCAATCCAACTTTCATGATCGGAGCTTTCGACTCCGGGCCTTCCTCCGGAAAAATGCTGATCAGCCTTTACAAAAACCAATTGCCGGGATATTCCTCAGGAGGAAAGAATTTTGTTTGCAGTACAGATGTAGCCAAGGCCGTGGTTAACGCATTAACCCTTGGACGAACCGGAGAATGTTACATTGCAGGAAGTACGAATCTTACTTATGCTGAATTCTTCAAGATCGCCTGTAAAGTCATGAATAAACCTTTTAAAATGAAAAAGATCCCTCATTTCGCAATACTGGCAGTGGGCTTCATAAATTCTATATCTGGCAGGATAACTGGCAAAGCACCAAAACTAAGTTACGGAGTTGCTAGAATGTCGAATATAGAACAATACTACCACTGCGAAAAAGCAGTAAGTGAACTACAAATGACACAAACGCCCATTGAAGTTGGAATCAGATCCAGTATCGAATGGTTTCTTCAAAATAAATATTGCTGATGCAGGAAAAGAACTTCTACAGCAATAAAGTAGTGCTGATCACCGGTTCTTCGATGGGAATCGGAAAGGAACTTGCCCACCAGGTACTTTTAAGAGGAGGGAAAGTATTTTTGACGGCCCGTAATAAATCGAAGCTCATGGAGACTGCAGCTGAATTTAAACAATATCAAAATGCAGTTCGCTTCATGAATTGCGATGTAAGTGATTACTCCGGCAATGTACTTTTAATACAAGAAGTGATAGAGTCTTTTGGAAAACTTGATGTTCTGATAACGAACGCAGGAATGTCTTGTTACGGAGAAGTAGAAGCAACGGATGTAAATGTAGCAAAAGAGGTAATTGATACTAATATTTATGGCTCCTTATTTCCTGTAATGGCGGCAATGGGCGAATTGAAAAAAAGTAAAGGAAGTATCACCTTTATTTCCAGTATTGCCGGTCTTTCCGGACTTCCGGGTTATTCTGCCTACTCCTTGTCAAAAATGGCTTTAACTGCTTTAGCACAAAGTTTATTAATTGAATTAAAATCTCATCATGTGAATGTTCAGATCGCTTATGTTGGGTTCACAGAGAATGAAAAGTCAAAAATAACCTTGGCCCCGAATGGAATGAAAGAAAAAGTTCCTGAAAGACCAAAACTCCTGACCAGCTCTCGCAGTCACACTGCAAAAATGATCCTGAGACAAACTGAAAAAGGTAAGTTTTCAAAAACGTATTCTATTGTAGGGGTTATCACTGCTTCGCTCAGCAAATACTTTCCTTCGATTGTGAGATACAGTCTCGGAAAAAACTATGAAAGAAGATCGTTTAAAACCTAATATGATCTGCATCTGAACTAACTCTCCTTATCCGGCGTTTCATCCGTAAAATGCCTGATTCCCTTTTCTTTCGAAAATTTTGCAGCGTTATACATTGCAGAAGCTTTTTTTGGAATAGAAAGTGAATTCCAGCTATCCTCCTTAAGCAACTTTCCGATGTAAACGATCTGACCAACATGATAAGGATAATGCGCTAATTGACGAAGGATTGCCTCCGAAACAGTATGTCCTTCATTTCTGATATAGATGATCCTATTGAGATCTTCTTCCTTTAACTGACCTAAGGCTTTAAAAAGACATGCCCATCCTTCATTCCATTTGCTCATCATCTCTTCTCTTGTATTTAGAATGATCTCAAACTCTTCGTCCCTTTTCCTCCATTCCTTCTCTCCGTCACTATTCATAAAATCTGACCAT
>DAORJH010000301.1:0-3679 GCA_035438925.1 Bacteroidia bacterium
AAATTCGTGATCTTACAGGAAAAAGTTTGATGAAAGAAAAGATCACTGAGATCAATTCAAAGATCAACATCAGTTCTCTTTCTGAAGGCATCTACTTTGTTTCTCTGAAAGAAGAAGGAAAGACACTTGCTGTTAAGAAACTGATCAAGGAATAGATCATTGCAAGCCTTTAAAAAACCTCCATGCTTCATGGGGGTTTTTTTATTTTAGGGGGATCACTTTGTATTTTCCATTGTTTCTCATCCATCCTTTCACCAGGAGATCACTGTCCGGATAATAGGTTTTCACCGCTGCCACATATTTCAGATCTTCTTCATTGACCATTTGATGGCTTTGATCGTAATAACCATAGCCCTTGTACTTACCATCTTCAATGTGAATGAGTGATCTTTCATCCGGACTTCTTCCCCGATCGATCAGAACAAAATCTTTTTTGTGATAAACACTGGAATCAATGATCTTCCTTGCCCTTTCGTTGTACACCTCTACTTCTTCCTTCTCAGCGCAGATCCCATTGCAACTTTTTATCTGATGATTGAAACAAACGGCATCTTCTCCGGTTAGTCCACAATAACGAAGACAAAGCGTATGCTCTTCGATCAGCTTATCCAGTTTTTCTCTTGCAGAAGAATAGGAATTGAAAGACATTAAAATATCTTCCACCTCTTCATTTTCGGTGATCCTGAAATTGAGAATGCCTTTTTCATCTGTAAAATACTCAATGCAATGGGAGAAATCATCTGACTTTCGGGCTCTGTTGAATCTGGGTTTGTGTTTCTTTATTTCTTCCGATTCTAAAAGCAGTGCGATCAATTCACTGCCGGTCAGCACAAAATCAACATTGTACAGATCATTGAGCATTTGCTTTCCCTTTTTTTCTTTGGAATTGAAATGACTTTGTGCCCGCTGATACATGTTGATGCTTTTCCCAATGTAAATGATCTGATTTTCCTTGTTCAGAAAATAATACACTCCGCATTCTTCGGGAATCTTTTTAAGGATATAGGATTTGATCTTGTCAATACGGGTGGTCATGATCTCCGTTACTCCCTTGTTCTTGTACTGAGGATGATCTGCTTTTAATCGAAGCAAGAGATCGAATAATTGCGCTGTGGCCACGGCATCTCCTTCGGCCCTGTGTCTTCCGAAAATCTCAATGCCAAGGGCTGCGCATAAATGACCGAGGCTGTAGGACATCTTACCCGGGATCAATTTACGACTCAAACGGACCGTGCAAAGTGTTTCTCTTCGGTATTTATATCCCAATGATTCGAATTCGGATTTGATAAAACTATAATCGAATCCCACGTTGTGTGCTACGAAGACACAATCTTCTGTCATCTCAATGATCTTCTTTGCTACCTCATGAAAGCGAGGCGCATCGGCCACCATTTCATTGGTGATATTGGTGAGCTTAGTGAAATAGGGTGTAATAAAACAATCGGGATTGATGAGTGTGGTGAATTTGTCTACCACTTGCAGACCATCATGTTTCAAGATACAGATCTCCGTGATCCTTCCTCTCTGAAATTCAAATTTGCTTCCACAGGTTTCTATATCGATGATAGCGAACATGAAGTAAAGATAGTGATGTTCATGCTTCATTATTGCTACAAATTGTAGAATTCTGAGTTCAGAGAGAATGAAATCGACTTTGGTTGAGATGTTTCATTCGACTGAGCAATAGAACGCGATTTCATACGAGTAGATAGAAGCCTTTGTGGTATGATATAAAATGCCTAATTTTGTACTAGTAAAATGGAAATCATCTCTGAATATCATGCTGAAATGGCCGCACTTTTTGCAAGGGTGTTTTTGGGTCTGCTTTTTTTCTTTCAGGGCTATGATGCAGTCGTGAAAATTGGAATGAGGGAATCGGTGGAGGCTATACGTTTGCCATTGGGGGGAAAAGGAATACCGGATTTTATGATCGTTTTAGGAACCTGGTTCAATTCGTATGTGGAATTGATATGTGGAGCTCTTCTTATTTTTGGTTTGTTTCAGTTTGCTTCCATGTATTTATTGGGAATTACTTTGCTTGTCGCTTCTATTGGTTTTGGTATTCACACTGCTCTTTGGGACACTAAAAATGTGATGCCTCGCCTGCTCTTGCTTATTTTTCTATTGGCTGTGCCTGAGCACTGGCATTTATTTTCGATCGATACTTTGCTTTTCAGGTAATTCTTTATTAGGGTTTCAACGTCTTTTATATTTTTTCTGAATGCTAACACATATTGTTAGCCGTGAAGTGTAGTCGTGTTTCGATCCTTCGTGGTGTTCGCCGCCGCGGACTCTCGCACCTTCGGGATGACAATGCGTGTTGTCATTCAGAGCCGACGATAGTATTCGCCGCGGCGAAGAAGTTTATCACCCGAAACAAAGTGAAGGGTGGTTTATCACCCGTAGTACAACGAAGGGAGAAATCTCGTCCTAGGGAAGTTTAAACTTATACGTTGGAATTCGTAATAGATCCTTCGTTCCACTATGTTCCACTCTGGATGACAACACGCTTTGTCATTTCGACGTTCGCCACGGCGAAGGAGACTTGTCATCAGTTCCCGATAGCTATCGGGAGTAGCGAAGGGTGGTTTATCGCCCGTAGCGTAGCGAAGGGTGAAATCTCGTTCTCGGGATGTTAAATGAAATTTGTTCCGGTTAGAGATCCTTCGACTTCGCTTCGCTACGCTCAGGATGACAATACGGATTGTCATTCCGACATAGGAGGAATCTCGTTCTATGGATGACAATACCCCTTGTCATTCCGACGTTCGCCACGACGAAGAGGTTTATCACCCGCAGCAAAGCGAAGGGTGGTTTATCACCCGTAGCGAAGCGAAGTGAGGAATCTCGTTCTCGGGGATGTTAAAGCTTATACGTTGAAACTCGTACTAGATCCCTCGTTTCGTTCCACTCCTCCCGATAGCCATCGGGACGGGATGACAAATCGCGTTATCAATCTCAACCGATATTCAATGGGACAAGGCTTCAGAGGAATCCTGCCGGCCAGTTCACCTACCGAAAGAATGAAAGCAGGTTGATGGCTACAAATAGCTTCGACCAGACTCAAATAATCAATTTTGACAAATTCCTTTTTTTTTTGTAAATTTATATTATGCAAAAGTCGACAATACTAAATACTCTTAATGAGTTACCTGACAAATTTAATCTTGACGAATTTCTTGAGCGTCTTGTTGTAATTGAAAAAATAAACGAAGGAATGGTAGAAGCAAAAGCGGGCAAGACAATAAGTCATGACAAGGTGAAAAAGTTAGTTGCTAAATGGCACAAATAAACTGGACTAAAAAATCGTTGAAAGACTTAAAAGCCATTAACGATTACATCTCCCTTGATTCTTCTTTTTACGCTGCTCGGTTCATTTCCAAAATAATAAAACGAGTAGACCAATTAATTGATTTCCCTGAATCCGGACGAATCGTACCTGAAAAAAATATTCCTGAGATCAGAGAATTAATTGAAGGTAATTACCGGATTTTCTACAGACTTAGAAAAGAAAATATTACAATTCTTCGAATTCACAATGCTGCAAGAAGAATTAAATAATTTTTACTCACAATAGAAAACATAACTGAAAATTAATTTCAGTGAATTATTGGTCAGAACTTCCTTCAGACCTTAACGCAATTTTCTTCTCATAAAAAACCGAATAAAATGAGGCCGG
>DAORJH010000302.1:0-3660 GCA_035438925.1 Bacteroidia bacterium
TCTTTTTTAATCAGGCGCATGTAAGAACCGGAACGATGTATGGGGAAACGGTAAAATACCGTGGACAAGGCGCATCAAGAGCTGCTAAATACGGCGCAGTTGGAACTGTGGTGAGAAGCATGACTTCCGTTGCAGATGATGAGCCACATACCGGAAATATGAATTACGACACAACAGTAAGTAAAACAAAGATCGTAACACTTGCTCTTAGTTTTAAAGGTGCAGATGCACTTTCAGAAGCATTACAAAAAGACAAAGATCTGGATCTTTATCTGGAAGCTTATTGCGAAACATTGCCGGATGAGCCTTCATTCAATGTAGTTGGACAGATCAACGGAACAGAAAATAAAAACGAATTCATTATTACCGGTGGCCACTTAGATGCATGGGATAATGGTCAGGGTGCTCATGATGATGGAGCAGGTGTAGTGCAAAGTATTGAGATACTCGGCATGTATAAAAAATTGGGCTTAAAGCCGAAACACAACATTCGTGCAGTGGCCTTTATGAATGAAGAAAATGGATTAAGGGGAGGAGAAGCTTATGCAAAACTGGCGGAAAAGAACAAGGAAAAACACATCGCAGCCTTAGAAACAGATGCAGGTGGCTTTACGCCTAGAGGATTTGGTATTGATACCACCAACGGAATGTACAATATGGTTTATAAATGGAAGTCGCTTTTTACTCCGTATTATGTAGATAAATTTGAAAAAGGTGGAGGTGGAGCAGATATTGGTCCATTGGAAAAATTCGGTACTCCCTGCATAGGATTTGAGCCCGATACGCAACGTTACTTCGATATTCACCATACAGCTCAGGATACTTTTGATAAAGTGAACAAAAGAGAATTGAACTTGGGCGCAGGTGGAATCGGCGCTTTACTTTATCTCATCGATAAGTACACGCCATAGGGCAAAACCTTCTGTTTAACTAAAGTTTTAAAGCCGTTCCTTCAATGAGGATCGGCTTTATTTCATTATATTTGTCTATAAATGATCGTATCATGACAGAGACCATGACCAAGAGCGCACACCTCATAGAATTAGAAGAAAAGTACGGAGCACATAATTATCATCCTATCCCTGTTGTCATTGAAAGGGCCGAAGGGATCTTTATGTGGGATGTGGAAGGAAAAAGATATTACGATTTTCTGGCTGCCTATGGTGCCGTGAATCAGGGTCATTGTCACCCCAGGATCATTAAAGCTTTAACTGAACAAGCACAGAAATTAACGCTTACCTCAAGAGCTTTTCACAGTTCTTTATTGGGTGAATATGAGAAATTCATCACATCCTATTTCGGATTTGATAAAGTACTTCCAATGAATACCGGTGTAGAAGGAGATGAAACAGCCATGAAACTGGCTCGCAGATGGGCCTATGATGTAAAAGGAGTGAAAGAGAATCAAGCCAAATTAGTTTTCGCTAAAGGAAACTTCATGGGTAGAACGCTAGGAGCTATTTCTGCAAGTAATGATCCGAGTAGCTACAAAGGATTTGGTCCATTTATGCCGGGTTATGAACTGGTGGAATACAATGATCTTGTGGCCCTCGAAAAAGCGATCTCCGATCCGAATACCGCCGCTTTTATCGTTGAACCTATTCAGGGAGAAGCTGGTGTTGTTGTTCCGGATGATAATTACATGAAAGGAGTACGAGCTCTTTGTACAAAATATAACGTTCTTCTTGTTGCCGACGAGGTG
The DNA here is from genome assembly GCA_035438925.1 of Bacteroidia bacterium. GTDB lineage: Bacteria > Bacteroidota > Bacteroidia > B-17B0 > Aurantibacillaceae > Aurantibacillus. The sequence goes on from DAORJH010000302.1 coordinate 1,703, forward strand.
CAAACCGGTTTATGCCGTACCGGTAAAATGCTGGCCTGTGATCATTCAGGCATTAAACCTGATATTCTGGTTTTGGGAAAAGCTTTGAGTGGTGGAACTTTACCGGTTAGTGCAGTATTGGCCAATGATGAGGTCATGCTTACCATCAAACCCGGTGAACATGGAAGTACTTACGGAGGAAATCCTCTTGCTTGTGCAGTTACGATCGAGGCATTAAAAGTTTTAAAAGATGATAAATTAGCAGAGAATGCTGAAGAATTAGGAACTCACTTCAGAACTGAAATGAGCAAACTGATGAAGGAAACAGACATCATCACCTTGGTTAGAGGAAAAGGTTTGTTCAATGCCATCGTGATCAAAGAAAAAGACGGGAAGACAGCCTGGGAGGTTTGTTTAAAGTTGGCTGAAGAAGGCTTACTAGCCAAACCTACTCACGGAGATATCATACGTTTTACTCCACCTTTGTGCATTACAAAAGCACAGATCGATGAGTGCATTGCCATCATCAGAAAAGTGATATTGAATTTTTAATATTCACTAAACCAGATGTTAAATTAAAATTGCCTAAGACGTTTTAAAAATGAAAATTGTTCCGAAAAAAGAAAACGAGAATATTGGCTTCAATTATTCAGTGAGTGAAGAACAGTTAGCATGGTATTCACGATTGTCGATCGAAGAGAAATTTGCCTGGTTACAGGATGCAAATGCATTCATTCTATCCGTTCAAACAGAAGAGGAAAAGCAAAGAACTGCCCAAGCTAAAAATTTCAAATGGTAACCTACAATCCAAAAGACTGGATCAAATTAATCTTTCATTTTCATAAGTCAGATACGCTTCGCATCCTGGCTTTGAATATGTTTTTGCTGGGTGGGATCACCGCTATGGTTTGTTTTCTTGAAAAGAGGTACATCACGGTAACTATTCCTTCTCTTACTTTTTTCCATCAGATCTCCGGATTCATTATTTCATTGGTTTTAGTATTTCGCATCAACACTGCTTACGATCGCTGGTGGGAAGGCAGAAAACTTTGGGGTTCTCTTCTCAATAATTCACGTAACCTGGCCATTAAATTTCATGCCATGGTTCCCATTCAGGAAAAAGAGATGCGTAAAGAATTGTACGCAATGCTTACTACATTCGCTTATGTTTTAAAAGAACATCTTCGCTCTGATTATAAGAAAGAAGAACTGGTCTTCAGTAAAGTACTTACCGAACAAGAATTAAGCGCTGCCAAACACCGACCAACTTTCATTGTTTCTCGTTTATCTCGTTATGTTCTGGAATTTTGTCAGAAGAACAAGGATACCGAGAATGATTTTCTTATCCTGGAAAGAAATATGAGTGAGTTGATCGATGTTTGTGGTGGCTGTGAACGAATTAAAAATACACCTATACCGTATTCTTACAGCATTTTCATCAAGAAGATCGTTTTTATCTATATCATCACCATGCCCATCACCTTTGGTTTGTCTGTCGGCTATTGGGCCGTACCTATGGTGATGGTCATCTTTTATGCTTTCGCCTCTCTTGAATTATTGAGTGAAGAAATTGAAGATCCTTTTGGTACGGATGCCAATGATCTTCCTACAGATGAAATTGCCTTGAGAATTAAAGAAAATGTGGCAGAAATATTGATAGAAAATGGAAACACTTAAATACGATTTTACAAAGACCGGCGATTTCGAAATGAAGGTGACCACCTTTTTCGGACTCGAAGAGATACTTTCTTCTGAATTACAGAAGCTGGGAGGAAGGAACGTGAGCGTTTTCAAAAGAGGGGCTTCGGTAACAGGAGATATTGGATTTTTATACAAGATCAATTTGTGTCTGCATTCTGCCTTGAAAGTATTGGTTCCTTTAACCGGATTTACAGCCGAAAGTGAGCAACAGCTGTACGATAAAGTAAAGGAAATTCCCTGGGAGAAATTCATATCGGTAACTGACAGGATCATGATCG
>DAORJH010000303.1:0-3651 GCA_035438925.1 Bacteroidia bacterium
AATACAATTCGTTCAAAGTAGGCTGACGGTAGATTTTCGCTGCATTCACCCCTACTTTTAATCCTTTCAATGGCGCATACGAAATTCCGATGTTTCCCGTAAATGGTAAGGCAGTGGTAGAAAAATATTCTCCTCTGAGAACCGTGTTGATCTCCATTTTATCGTTGAATAGCAGACTTCTGTTTCCTGCTAAAACAGAAACTTTATAGATAGATTGCTTTTTTAAATAAGCATCGCTAATGGCTTCTGAAATATTACTGTTCATTCCCAATATCATCTGCGACTTGGCGCTGTAACGGTAAATATTCTCATTTTCAAGTATAGCACTCAGCACACGACTGAAATCATGCGTGCCGGCATTTTCATTATTGTAAATGATGGCATTGCTCAAAAGTGCCGTCTTCCAGGTTTGGTTCCACTTGTTTTTATTTTTATTCCAGCTGAGTTGAGCCCTGATGTTCTCATCTTTTTGTACGGCCGGTTTAAAATTTACATCAGTATTCAAAGCCAATTGCCTTTCCGCCTGATCGGCCCAGAAATTGAATTCCAGTGATTGAAAAGGATCCAATAAAAATTTCACTTGTTGCATGAATCCCTTGATACTGAAAACGGAATTCTTTTGTCTGTACAAACTGTCTCTTCCATTCGCATTTTTCACATAGGTAAAATCATTGTTGGAATTGTGTAGATACACTTTGGTGGAACTGAATATTTTTCTGTTACTGTAATTCAATACAGCCGATGTTTTAAATGTTCCGAAACTTGCCTTTGACACATTGACCTTCGTTTCAAATCCTTTATTAAAGTCGGCCTTGTTTCCCAATAGAATACTTCCAGCAACTGCTCCCGATCCCCACAGAGCAGAAGAGCCACCATATTCTACTTTCATGTCGTTGAACATAACAGAGGGTAAAAGCGAAAGATCGTTCTGTCCCAACATGGCATTCTGAATATTAATTCCATTCCATAATATTGCTGTTTGTGATGCATTTCCTCCACGCATACTGGTGCCGGCTAATGCACCCGGACCATAATTCTTAATAAAGATCCCCGAATTCAATTGCAGCAGATCGGCCAAGGAATGAAAAGTGAAATTTTGTTTGGTGCTGGAATCGATCTGATCTGTTCTTTTTCCTGCTGAGAAATCAAGGGATTTGAGCGCAGTTACATTGACGGTCTGCAATAAGGTCGTATCCTGTGCCTTTCCATATTGAAATAGCAGCAATGCAAATATTGCTGAATAACATCTAAGTATCGAAAAATTCCTGTTCATGTACCTGTTCACTTTCGTTCCATTCCCCGGAAACTTGGTGTTAGCAACAATGGCAGGTCTTCTGACTTGTTCCCGCTTAACGCCTTCCCGACTTAATTATGTCAGTGGCAAAGATTGGTTAAGCATTGTTAGAACTTACAGCAGCGGGTCTGTTAAGGATTCTCACCTTATTCCCTTTTCATCCTTTAAAACATCTTTGTCTTAAATGGAACCTATTGCGCGACAAATATACAGAATACTTTATAAAATCAACCAAAATTGTTTTCTTTGCTCATGCAATTGAATAAACATGATAAAAGTCGACTCACCGAATACCTCAAACAATTTGTTTCTGAAAAAAGAAAGAAACGATTTGAAGAAGTATTAAGTGAACGAACTGCTCATATCCGACTTTTGCTGGAAGATATTTATCAGGGACACAATGCCGCGGCGGTATTAAGAAGCTGTGATTGTTTCGGAATACAGCACATTCATTTCATGCAGGACAGAAATCAGGTGAAGATCTCGGAAGAAATTGCCATGGGAAGTACGTCCTGGCTCAGCGTGCATAAACACAATGGGGCAGAAGAGAGTGTAATTGATGTGATAAGAAATTTGAAAAAAGAAGGCTATAGAATTGTTGCTACCACTCCTCACGAAAACGATCAGGAGATCTCCAAACTTCCGGTAGATAAAAAGATGGTTTTGGTTTTTGGTACGGAGATCGATGGGATCAGCAATGCTGTATTAGAAGAAGCAGATGAATTCGTAAAGATTCCCATGTATGGTTTCACGGAAAGTTTCAACATCAGCGTGAGCGCCGCGCTTTGTCTCTACGAATTAAGCGGTAGAATGAGAAGAGAAGTCAAGGACTATCATTTGAGTGAAGAAGAAAAAGAGGAATTGTATTTGGATTGGACGATCAAAAGCATTGAAACGGGGCCTCTCTTAGTGGAACGATGGAAGAAGGAGAATGTGAATGTTTGATGTTTTAATGTTTGATGTTTTAATGTTTGGTGTTTTAATGTTTGAAGTTTGATGTTTAAAGTGAGAGTTAAGATAGTTTGTTTGGCTTTTCTGTTGGGGCAGATGATCGGTCTTGCGCAAATGAACAGGGCTGACTCTTTGTATACAGAGCTCAGAGGGAATTTAAATGATACTTCCAGAGTAAAAGTGTTGATCAAACTGGGACAATACCTTGCTAAATCAAATCCCGACTCAGCTATTGTCACATTTAAGAAGAGTCTCTCAATCATCGATGTTAAACAAGGCGCTTCCAAAGGCGAATTCAAAAAGTTTTACGAACGTAAAGAAGGACAGATCTATTACTTGATCGGAATGGTCTTTTTTAATTCAAAGGATATACATGATGCCATTCCTTATATGAAACGTTCCATTGCAGTTCGGGAAAAGAACAAAGATGAGAATTTGAATGCCTCTTATACGGGATTAGGTGTTGTTCAAATGAATTTAGGGAGAATGGACAGCGCTTTGGTTCTGTTTACAAAGGCGAAAGAAGGATTAGAAAAATTAGGCAGATTTGATAAAATGGCTGTTGTTTACAATAACATGGCTGTTGTGTACGTAGGTATGGGCATGATCCAAAAAGCTCTGGACTCTCATTTGAAAAGTTTAAAGATCAGAGAAGAGAACAAAGACCTGGGGGGCATGTCACAATCCTACAACAACATTGCTATTATCTATTCGCAACAAGGCTTAAAGGATAAATCGATCGAATATTTCAGGAAAAGTCTGGATGTGGCCATAACTGCCGGTGATAAGAAATCAGAAGCATTGGCCTATAATAACATTGCATTGATCTTACTCGATGATCTGAAATTCAAAGAAGCACTGGATTACAATTTCAAAAGTTTAAAGATACGGGAAGAGGTCCAGGACCTGCAGGGTATAAGCATGTCCTACTTTAATTTAGGTGAATTGTACTTGCGCAGTAAGGAATATGATAAAGCGATCGAAAATCTGAACAAGAGTTTATCAATTGCCAAAGAAACAGGGGAACTAGACAGGATCTACCAGGCCACCAAAAGTCTGGCCTCTGTCTTCCATCAAAAGAAAGAGTTTGTGAAAGCACTGGAGTATGGCTTAAAGGCACTTTCTTTTGCAGAGGAGATGAAGGTTCCAACGCGCATCCAGTCTGCCTGCTATGTGCTTTTTTCAATTTATGAGGACAAGGGCGAACTTGCGAAAGCTTATCCTTATTATAAAAAGTACATTAAGATGCGGGATAGCGTCAACAACGATGAATCGCGAAGAGCCACCTTGCGTAAAAATTATGAACTGGAATTGTATTCCAAAGAAAAGGAAATGCAGGTGCGTTCCGATGCCGAAAAGAAGATCCTCATCCAAAAACAAGAAGATGAAAGAAAAAGAAACCGGAT
>DAORJH010000304.1:0-3647 GCA_035438925.1 Bacteroidia bacterium
CCTTTCAGGAAGATCTGAATATTGTGGGGATCGAGTGTGCTGAGATTGAAATGAGCGGATAGGGCAGTGGAGTCAATTCGATAGATTCCTTCAGAGTGAATTGGAAATTTTACATACTTCTGTGAATATTTGATCCATTGATTTCCGTAAAACTGTGCTTTGGCGGAAAAAAAATAACATATGATGAAAATTATGGCGATCAGCCTTCTCACTTGTTCATTTTTTTATTGAAATCAATTTTTAAGGAGAAAATATTGGAATACATGGCAATGGATCTGTCACCAATATCTGTTAGAGCGTAATCAAATGCAAAGATCTTATACTTGATACCGACACCGAAATTAGGCTGAAAGGTAGTTTCAAATCCAGTGGCATCTGCTTTGAGTTGTTTCTGAATATTTCCTATCCCTCCTCTTAAAAAAACATATCCTTTAAATCCGATCTCCGTACCCAAAGCCGGTTCCATACTCCAGATATTCGATTTAATGACGGTGTTCCTTAATCCGTCAAATGTATTGATGAAGTTGACCTCTCCTAAAATGGAGATGCGCTCTTTCCATACCAGATGTTTAGTAGAGGCACCGAGTATTAGTTTCGGAGTTGTAATCTCCAAAGAAGAAGTTGGGATCTCATTGTCCGTTTGTTGCAGTGTTGCGATGTCTTTCTCAGAAAGATTATAACTCCAGGCGTTAAAAGTTCCTGTAATATCTCTTCCCATTGCTGCAAATTTCCATTTTTTGTAAGAGTACATGGCTCCGGCATCAAGACCAAATCCCCATGCTCCGCCAAAATCTCCAATTTTTCTTCTGATGATCTTGAAATTTCCACCCAGGTCAACACCTTTTAACTGTGGAATCCTTCTGGCATAACTTAGCAACATCGCAAAATCCACAGCATTGAAGGTGGTGATCCTATTGTAATCGATATTACCGTTTGCATCCTGCAGATCCAGGGTATTGGGAATATTGTCAACTCCAAAACGAAGCATGGAAACACCTCCTACGCTATTCGAGTCTATTCGCTTGGAAACTCCGAGGTAATCATATTTCGCAATGCCGGCAAAGTACTCGGCATGCATAAGACCTACTTCCAGGTCATTCTTCTGGCTTAAAAGTCCTGCTGTATTCCAATAGCCTGAATAAGCGCCTTCCACAGAAGCAACATTGGCATTTCCCATACCAAGCGCCCTTGCACCAACCCCAATATTGAGGAATTCATTACTGTATTTGCGTACTAACTGAGCCTTAGAAGTAAGAAATCCAAATGTTAAACTGATAAGAATGATCTTGCGCATATACACGTATTAAAGATAGTACAAATAATTGAATTTTCCTCTCTAATAAACGCAGAAAATACAAAATTATTGCTGATAAATCGGGAAATTGAAGGCTATTTTGGACTAGGTGCCGGAATGGTGAAGCGAATGAAAAATGGATGTTCAAAGGGGTTTCCTTCGGTTCTGTTTTTTCTCGCTATGTAACTTTTTACTTTGCTCTTTTTTTCTCTTACTGGCTTTGGTAGGTTTTGTTGGTCTTCGCTTTTTTACAGGGCGGAGAGTAAGCTGCAATACTTGGATCAGTTTCCTCCTTGCTTCTTCTTTGTTTTCGAGTTGACTTCTGTGTTTTTCTGAAATGACTTTGATACATCCAAAGTTATCAGTGAGATTCGGTCTGTTCAGTATCTTTTGCTTTAATTCTTCAGAAAGAACGTTTGAATTCAATACATCGAAACTAATTTCAACTTTTGATTCAACCTTATTCACATTCTGCCCGCCTTTACCACCCGATCGTGAGGTTTTATAACTAAGCTCCTTGAAAATATCCTGAATCTGTTCTTCTGTTAACATGGCTTCTTTGATAACATAGCTGAAATTACACTTTTTTTCCCAATGAACGCTCTATTTTTGAATGAGTGCGTAAATACATCTTCTTATTCATACTTTTTCCTTTTTTAGGCTCTGCTCAAAGCATAAAACAATGCAGGCAACGCTTTGATTCCTATCTGAATTTCAGGGGATCCTTGAACAATCTTGTAAAGTTTGATGAGAATTCCATCAGTATCTACAATGAAGGTAAGAAGGAGTTTACCATTTATCAGAACGAGCTGGAAATGATGGCAGAGTTCTTTGAACACACTTCGCTCAAGCAGCAAAAAGAATTATTGAAGCTAAAAGGCAACTCGAAATATACTAAACGTCAGCGCGACAGTGTGTGGATCTATGTTGATGACAGAAAAAAGTTGCCGAAGAAGAGAAAAGGTCTTCCTTTACAGGGTTATCGTGTTGCATTGGATCCCGGACATTTTTCAACTAACATGTCAGATGCCGAGATCGAAGGGAAGTTTCTTTATTTTGGCAGGGATAGTCTGTCGCAGATGAAAGACAGTGTAAGGATCTTCGAGAGTGAACTCACTTTCTTAACAGCACAAGTAATAAAAAATATGCTTGAGGAGCAAGGTGCGACTGTTCTGATCAGCAGAGATCAGGCAGATCATACTTCCTTTAATTGTACTTATTCTGATTGGATCAAGAATCACAAACAAAGAGTGATCGATAGTCTGATCAAGGGGGAATATCTTCTACCGGACAGAGGTAAGAAAATGCAGCAATTTGATAATAAGAGATTCTTTTGGGAGTTTTTCAGGGACTGGGATCTGCAGAATAGGGCGAAGGTGATAAATCAATTCAATCCCCATGTGACAGCTGTTATTCATTACAATGTGGATGAGAAAAATGAACCATGGAAAACAACAACGAAAAAGAATTATACGATGTGTTTTGTTGGAGGTGCATTCACCGGAGAGAATTTTGAAAAGGCAGAGACCCGCATTCACTTTTTAAGGCTATTACTTACAAAACAATTGAATCAATCTGAAAAGATCTCATTCAATACGGTTCAAAACTTCAATAAATTATTGAATGTTGAGATCGCCGGTCCTCTGAACGCCTCTTATCTGAAGGATAATTGCATCTCACTCCCCAGTTCGGGCGTTTTCGCAAGGAATCTGGTCTTATGTCGTTTGATCAACTCTCCTATGGTATATGGAGAGGCACTATATCAGGATAATGAAATAGAAAGCGTAGAATTGATGAAGAGAGATGTAGAGAAGTGTGGCATAAAGGTCAATCAGCGTTTGTTAAAAAGTGCAGTTTCTTATTACGGTGCACTTTATTCTTTTTTAAAAACTTTGTAGCTAAAAAGCATTTTGTATATTTGAAAAATTAAAAACTGAAAAATGAAAAAATTAGCATTAGCATTCACAACAATCGTGCTTCTTGCAGCGTGTGCAAAAGATCGTAACTGTACTTGTACTCAAACAAGCACGTATAATGGTGGCACGCCTGTGACAACTTCGCAGACTTGGATACTTGTCGAGACCACAAAGGCGCAAGCGAAAGCAAATTGTACGAAAATGGAAAAAACTTCCACAACAGGAACAAATGTTTCTGTCTCAACAGCAGATTGTAAATTAGATTAATTAGAAAAATATGAAAAAGATATTCTTAACAGTAGCAGTTGCATCCATCGCATTGGTATCCTGCAAAAAAGATAGGACATGTCATTGCCGTGTCGTACAAGATAATTATGATCTTGCTGGTAATAAGACATCAACTTTAATTTATGAAGAAGATGATAAACGTACAAAGG
>DAORJH010000305.1:0-294 GCA_035438925.1 Bacteroidia bacterium
AGAGCTGGAAGGAAACATTACAAAAAGCAATTGATCTGAACACTCCCCACATCAGTTCCTATAATCTCACCATCGAAGAAAGAACCGTATTAGGGACTAAAAGAAAAAAGAAGGAAGAACCTCCAGTATCAGATGAATTAAGCAGTGCGCAATTCAATTTCATGTCTGAGTTTTTAAGTCAGAAAGGTTTTCTGCATTACGAGATCTCCAATTTTGCAAAAGAAGGATCTATGGCTGTACACAATTCCAATTACTGGAAAAGAAAAAAATACCTGGGTATTGGTCCTTCTGCTC
>DAORJH010000305.1:304-3640 GCA_035438925.1 Bacteroidia bacterium
GGTATGCAAAGGCAATGGAATGTCAGTAACAACGAAAGCTACATCCGTAGTATCAATTCCGGAGAAAAATTTTATGAGACAGAAATTCTCAGCACAGAAAACAAATTCAATGAGTATATCATGACCGGTTTAAGAACGATCTTTGGTTGCGATAGAAAAGAGATGGAGGAATTGTTCGGAAAAGAACGAACAGAGCAATTCATCAAGGAAATTTCAATGAAAAAAGAATTCGTATCAGAAAATAAGGGCATTTACCGTCTGAATGCCAAGGGTAAACTTTATGCCGATAAGATCGCTTCCGATCTTTTTAACGCCTGAGATCTTACAGTTTCGAAAGTGCTTTTTCAAATGCAGCAATTGTCTTGTCCAGATCTTCTTTTGTGTGCGCACTGCTAACAAAACCTACTTCATATCCACTCGGTCCCATATACACTCCGTTCTCCAATAGAGCATGATACAAGGTCTTAAAGTATTTCATACTGTCCGGATCAATATCTGCTGAAGAAGTGATCTCTGATTTATCTGTAAAAGCGATCCAGTAAATAGAACCCAGACTGAAGATCTTGAACAATCCGAATGTATTTACTTTGTTTATACCTTTCACGAGATATGTTGTTTTCTCCTCCAGTTCCTTATAGAAATCTTTTTGCAGACACAATTTCAATTGCGCAATTCCAGCACTCATGGCAACGGGATTTCCACTTAATGTTCCGGCCTGATAGACCGGACCCAAAGGAGAAACTTTATCCATGATCTCTTTAGATGATGCATAAGCACCAACCGGAAATCCTCCGCCAATTATTTTACCGTAAGTAACAATATCCGGTTTGATATCATACAATCCGGCTGCCCCTGTAAAACTCAATCTGAATCCACTGATGACCTCATCAAAGAAAAGCAAAGTTTTATTCAGAGTACAGATCTCCCGTAAGAATTTGAGAAAGTCTTTTCCCTGCAACAACAATCCGTTATTGGCCGGAACCGGCTCAATGATCACGCAAGCGATCTCATTCTTGAATTTTTCAAATGCCTCTTTAACGGCTTCCTCATTGTGTAAAGGCACAGTGATCGTTTCCTTCACAAAACTTTCCGGAACGCCAGCACTGCTACTATTGCCAAATGTTACCAGTCCGCTTCCTGCTTTCACCAATAATGAATCCGCGTGACCGTGATAGCATCCTTCAAATTTCAATATCTTGGTTCTACCAGTGTATCCTCGGGCTAAACGTACTGCACTCATTACCGCTTCCGTACCACTGCTGACAAAACGAACTTTTTCTATATAAGGATTATTGGCCAGCATCAATTCAGCCAATTCATTCTCCAGCTTTGTTGGTGCACCAAATGAAGTTCCTTTCTGCATGGTTTCGTTCACGGCTGAAAGTATTGCATCATTTGCATGACCACTGATCAGTGGTCCCCAGCTGCAGCAATAATCAATGTACTCATTGCCATCCGCATCCCAAATATGTGAGCCTTTTCCTTTTTCAATAAAGAGGGGATCTCCCCCTACACTTCTGAAAGCGCGCACCGGTGAATTCACTCCACCCGGAAAATAAGTCAGCGCTTTCTTAAACAATTCACTTGATCTGTCTCTTTTCATAAATTCTGTTCAAAATTACAAAACAGTTTTGTGATGCAACTTAGTTTTCTAATTAAAACAAAAGCTTATTTTTGGCACATGATGCGTACAGTAGATTCAATTTCATTCAAAGGAAAAAAGGCTCTCATCAGGGTCGATTTCAATGTTCCGCTTAATGAACAGTTCAAAGTAACTGACAATACGAGAATTAAAGCTGCTATTCCAACACTTAAAAAGATATTGAAAGACGGTGGCAGCGTTGTATTAATGAGTCATTTGGGAAGACCAAAAGATGGTCCAACCGAAAAATACTCACTGAAGCATATCGTTACTGAAGTCAGCACATTGTTGGGCACACCCATTCAATTCGCGAATGATTGCATAGGAAATTCTGCCTTTGAAATGTCGGCTGCATTAAAAGAAGGAGAAGTTTTATTGTTGGAGAATCTTCGATTCTACAAAGAAGAAGAAAAAGGTGACAAGGCCTTTGCGGAAAAATTAAGTAAACATGGGAATGTGTATGTGAACGATGCTTTTGGCACTGCTCACAGAGCGCATGCTTCTACAGCCGTGATCGCGCAATTCTTTGGAGCTACTGATCGTTGCTTTGGGTATGTGATGGCAGGAGAAGTTTCCAGCATCAATAAAGTGATGAATCAATCCGAAAAACCGTTTACGGCTATCATCGGCGGAGCAAAAGTAAGTGACAAGATCCTCATCATTGAACAATTGATGAACAAGGCAAATAATATCATTATCGGAGGGGGAATGGCCTTTACATTTGTGAAAGCTATGGGAGGAAACATCGGAAAATCACTATGCGAAGAAGATCGTCTGACCACAGCTCTGGACCTCATCAGTAAAGCAAAACAAAAAGGTGTGAATATCTATTTGCCTACTGATGCTGTGATCGCCGATAATTTTTCGAATGATGCTAATTACAAAAGTTCAGCGATCAATTCTATCCCTGAAGGATGGATGGGCTTAGATATTGGAGCAGAAAGCGCAAAAGCCTTTGGTGAAGTGATCAAGAATTCAAAGACCATCTTGTGGAATGGACCCATGGGTGTTTTTGAAATGAGTCATTTTGAGAATGGAACAAAGCAAGCCGCTTTGGATATTTGTGCAGCAACAAAAAAAGGAGCTTACTCCCTGATCGGTGGTGGAGATTCAGTGGCTGCGATCAATAAATACAAGCTCGCTGATCAGGTAAGTTATGTGAGTACGGGTGGAGGTGCCTTGTTGGAATACATTGAGCAGGGTAGTTTACCTGGAGTTAAAGCCATTGAGATTTAAGATTTATGATTTTAGATTTGAGGTTGGGGGATTTTGATTTTATAAAGAAGATTTAATAAAAGTAAAGTAGGATAAACGATTTAATATAAGGTAACTTTGTAATTCTATTCCAATCACTCCAAAATGAAAAAAACTATTTTAATATTTGTGCTTTTTTGGGTAAGCACTTCCTGCAAGAAGAACAGGATCTGTGAATGCAAGAATTCGAATGGAACTTACGAAGCCGGAGAGCTGGAAGCCACAAAACAACAGGCCAAGAAAGATTGCAAGGCCTTATCGGAAGGTCAGACAGAATGTTACTTAAAAAATTAAAATGAATATACGCGTCGGTTTTGGGTATGATGTTCATCCGTTAGGAGAAGGAAGAGAATTATGGCTGGGTGGCATCAAGATCGCATTTGATAAAGGATGCGTGGGACATAGTGATGCCGATGTTTTACTTCATGCAATATGCGATG
>DAORJH010000306.1:0-3616 GCA_035438925.1 Bacteroidia bacterium
CACCTGCGCCAATTAAAGCCAGGATCAATAAAGAAATACCAATGAATTTTGCCTTCATAATTTTATGATAGAAGTTTAAAAATAAAGAAAAGAAAGGGTAAGTCAAAATTTAGCTAAACCTGAATCGATATGGATTGGTCTCACATCCATCCAATCTCAAAGATTTCCGTTGCTCTGTTCTAACCTTGAATTTTGCTTTTGATCTCATCGGAGATGAGCAACTTCTTTTGTGTTGCATAATCAAATAACACCAGCACATCTGTTATTTCAGCGGCCAATACATTCTTTTGATCGTACAATTTGTGACTCAGTTGCAAACTGGTATTCTTGATCCAATCGGTAGTGGTGATGATTTTTATTGTGCCCGGAAAGAACAAGGGAGCTTTGAACTGACAAGAAGAATTGGCTACAGCAAAACTGTGTTTGTTCTCCGGATCTGCCGTGTTAATGCCTACTTCTTCCAAATAATTCACACGGGCACTTTGTGCATATTTAAAATAAGCCACATTGTTGATGTGACCGAAAAGATCCATTTCACTCCAGTCGAGTTTTATTTCAAGCTCAATTTTTTTCATTCGCTATAAAATTAGTGAATTTTCATGGGATCGATTCTCAACTAGGGAATAATCTTAACGTGTGTTTACACGAAAACTCGTCACAAACAACTTTTAATTCTTGTCCGTCGTGGGGTCAGGTCGAACGAAGTAGAAGGGTCAGGTCGAGCGAAGTCGAAGGGTCAGGTCGAGCGAAGTCGAGACCTGATAGCCTCTTCACTCATTTCTCGACTACGCTCGAAATGACAAATACCGACTAAGCTCGAAATGACAAATACCGACTAAGCTCGAAATGACAAGTACCGACTAAGCTCGAAATGACAAATACCGACGACACCCGAAATGACAAGTACCGACTACGTTCGAAATGACAAGTACCGACTACGTTCGAAATGACAAGTACCGACTACGTTCGAAATGACAAGTACTGACAAAACTCGAAAAGGCAAAATCAAGTTTCAGGCCGTTTCAATAGCTACTAAAAATCAAAGTCCCAAAATTATTTTCTTTCCAGTGCTTTTTCCAATCGCTTCATTGTTCCTTCTTTTCCTATGAGGGCAAGCATATCGAACAATTGTGGACCACCTGCAACGCCAGTTACCAATACACGTAACAATTGCATATCTATCTTCCCAACTTTTGCTTCTGCCTCGTGAAATACTTTTGTTATCTCTTCCGAATTCCAGTTTGTTACACTCTTAAAATGATTCTGCACCTCTGTAAATACATCCTTGCTTTTCTCATTCCACTTTTTGGTCATTACTTTTTCATCGTAAGTGGTCGGCTCTTCAAAAACATATTTTCCTTGCTCCCAGAATTCATGCACAAACTGTACTTTTTCTTTCACCAGTTTGCAAAATGCAATAATAAAATCATCGCTTCTTTCAATGCCCTTCTCTTTCAAAACCGGCTTGAATCCTTCTGCAAGATCAGCATCAGAATGCATTCTCAAATATTGCTGATTGAACCATTTTGCTTTTTCAGGGTCGAACTTGGCGCCGCTTTTATTCACTCTTTCAAATTCAAACAAGGATGCCATTTCATCTAAGGACATGATCTCTTTGTTATCACCCGGATTCCATCCCAACAAGGCAAGAATATTCACAAATGCTTCGGGATAATAGCCCGATTCCTTGTATCCAATATAAGGGGAAGCTTCTCTCGGATCTTTCCAACTCAAAGGGAAAACCGGAAATCTTGCTTCACGTTTTGAGATCTTTCCATTTCCATCCGGATTCAAGATCAAAGGTAAATGCGCCAACTGCGGCATTTCGTTCTCCAATCCTAAATAACGATAGATCAAAATGTGTGCAGGCGCACTTGGCAACCATTCTTCTCCCCTCACAGCATGAGAAATTTTCATTTCAATATCATCTACAATATGCGCGAGGTGATAGGTAGGCATACCATCGCTTTTTAAAAGTACTTTATCATCCACCTGAGCAGAATTCACAACCACCCAGCCTCTGATAATATCGTTGAAACGGATCTCTTCATTGCGCGGCACTTTTAAACGCACCACATATTTTGCCCCACTCTCCAGTAGTTTCTTCACTTCATCCTCCGGCAAAGTTGTGGAGTTACGCATGTTTTGTCTTGTGACCGAATTATATTGGGGAGCCACCACTTTGGCCGCTTCCAGTCTTTTGCGCATAGCATCCAATTCTTCTTCCGTATCGAAGGCATAATAAGCATGTCCGGATGCGATCAGTTGATCAGCGTATTTCTTATAGATACCCAATTCCTTTCTTTCACTTTGGCGATAAGGCTTATGAGGTCCGTCGCCAAATCCAACGCCCTCATTTGGGGAAATACCACACCATTTAAGTGCAGCAATGATATATTCTTCCGCCCCTTCTACAAAGCGGGTTTGATCTGTATCTTCTATCCTTAAAATAAAATCACCTCCATGTCTTTTCGCAAAAAGGTAATTGAAGAGGGCAGTTCGAACACCACCCATGTGTAAACCTCCGGTCGGACTTGGCGCAAAACGCACCCTTACTCTTTTTTCCATAGGGCGCAAAGATACATGTTTTCGCAATGAAAGGAAGTCCTAAAGGGTCTAATCCATGCAAAAAATACCGTTCCCTCAGCCAAAACACGTATTTGATAATTAGATTATTTTGATTAATATTAAAGTGTAGTTTTAACCTAAAATTTAGAATATGCAAAAGTATCGCGCCGTAATAATTGATGATGAGGAAGACAGCCGCAACAACACCAAGAACATGTTGCAGAATTATTGTCCGGAAATTGAAGTAGTGGGTGAAGCCGCCAGTGGACCTGAGGGGAAAATGAAGATACAGGAACTGAAGCCGCATGTTGTTTTTCTTGACATCAATATGCCCGGCATGAACGGATTTCAGATGCTGGAGGGAATTTATAACCGCGATTTCTGCGTGATCTTTTTAACGGCCTATAGCGAACATGGTATCACTGCTGTGAAGGCAGGAGCTACCGATTATTTATTGAAACCTTTGATGTTAAGCGAACTTCAGGGAGCGATCAGAAAAGTGGTGCAGCATTATGATGCAAAGGGAAGTGGTACTTCGGCAAAAGCCGAGCCTGCTGACAAGAATCTGGTCTTGATCAATCACAGTAAAGGATTTACGCTGGTTGACTTCAAAGATATCGTTTGGTTAGAGGCCAATGACAATTACACCAATTTGTATTTGAACGGACAGAAAAAGATCATTGCCAGCAAGACCTTGAAGGAATTTGAAATGATCTTACCTGCCACTGAGTTCTTCCGTATACACCGTTCTGCTCTTATTAACGTCAATTACGTGAAAGAGTACAGCAATAACGAAGGTGGGGAAGTGATCCTGAGTGAAGGAACCCATGTTCAGGTAAGTAAGGCAAGAATACAGGAATTTGGTGATTTTATCAGAACCAAATCCGTTTCGCCCAAATAGCGATAATTTTATACGTAATACAAAGCCCGTTACGCGGGCTTTTTGTATTTTTATGAATCTGTTCAAAGATTAAACATTGAGAATTCAATTAACTTTTTCCATCCTTTTCTGTCTGCTCTTTGACTTGCTCAAGGCTCAAACACCTTC
>DAORJH010000307.1:0-3613 GCA_035438925.1 Bacteroidia bacterium
CTTTATCATACGCTACTTTACAAATATGTGAATGCCCGCAAACAAGCAAAGCTGGTTTTAATTCTTTTAGTTTTTCCCTTAGCGCTGTATTGTATTTACCTAAACTTCCTGCAATATGGGTCATAAGAACTTTCACACCTTCACATTCAAAGAAATTAAATTCGGGATAAGTGACGCGAAGAGACTGGCCATCAATATTGCCGAATACGGCTTTGAGTGGTCTTATTTTTTCGATTTCAACACAAACATTTTCAGTACCAATATCTCCTGCGTGCCAAATCTCATCTGCCACTGAAATGTACTTCATTAATTTCGGTTCCAGATAAGAATGGGTGTCGGATATCAGCAGGATCTTTTTCAATTCAGGAAAAAGGGATCTTACTCAATGCCAAAATAATTGATGATATTCTTTAATTCATTTTCATTGGAGAAATTCAGGCTTAGTTTACCACCACCTTTACTGTTTCTTGAAAATGTGTACGAATTCGGAAATAATTTATCCAATTGTTTGGTGATCACTTTATCTTCTGTTGGAAGTGTTTTCACACTTCTGACAACTTTTGGATTGAACTTCACTTTTTCTCCTCTGGCCAATTCTTCGATCTGGCGAACGGAAAGTTCCTGCTCCAGAGTCAAAGCAAAGATCGCCAGCTGTCTGTCCTCATTGTCAATATTGATGAGTGCTTTGGCGTGTCCCATGCTGATCTCTCTTTCACGAAGCGCTTTTTGTATAGGTGCAGGAAGTCTGAGTAATCTTAAAAAGTTGGTGACAGTGCTTCTTTGTTTTCCCACCTTTTCACTTAATTGTTCTTGCGTCAGACTGCATTCATCGATTAATCTCTTATAGGACAAAGAAACTTCAATGGGATCAAGATCTTCGCGCTGAATGTTCTCTACCAAAGCCATTTCAAGCATGGCTTGATCGTCTGCCACGCGTATATAAGCAGGCACTTCTTTTAAGCCTGCCATTTGAGAAGCTCTGAATCTTCTTTCTCCGGAGATCAGCTGATATTTATCGTAACCAAGCTTACGCAAGGTTAAGGGCTGTATGATGCCATGTTGCTTGATGCTATCGCTTAATTCCTGTAGTGCACTCTCTTCAAAATTCGTACGTGGTTGAAATGGATTCACTTCAATGTTCGATAATTTGATAACGGATACACTGTTCACCACCGGCGCACCATCTCCTGCCTGCTTGGTAGTAATATCTGTTTTTGCATTCTCTAGTAATGCACTTAATCCTCTTCCTAATGCCGGTTTTTTACTCATCTCTTACATTCTATTCGGCTCTCGCCATTCCTTTTCTATTTAAATCACAATCAAATTCTGAATATCAGATCTCTTCACTTAATTCTCCATCTTCTGATACACTGATGGTCCTGTCGCTGTCACTGATCTTGGTAAGTCCATTGCGTTGTAAAATTTCACGAGCCAGATTCAGGTAATTGGTAGATCCTTTTCCTGCCACATCGTGCATGATGATCGTTTTTCCGAAGCTCGGCGCCTCAGCGAGTTTGGTATTTCTTTGAATAAGGGTATCGAATACCATATCCTGAAAATGGGTCTTTACTTCTTCCACCACTTGATTTGCAAGACGTAGACGACCATCAAACATCGTAAGGAGAACTCCTTCAATGTCAAGATTTGTATTCAAATGTGTTTGAACGATTTTTATTGTTTGTAATAGTTTGCCCATTCCTTCAAGTGCAAAATATTCGCATTGAACCGGGATGATCACGCTGTCTGCAGCGCAAAGTGAATTGATCACAGTTAATCCTAATGAAGGACAGCAGTCAATGATGATAAAATCATATTTATCTTTTATCTTATCAATTGCTTTTTTCATCATGTATTCCCTGTTGGTCAGATTCACCAATTCCACTTCTGTTCCAACAAGGTCTGCATTGGTCGGTAACAGCCATAGGTAAGGCGTATCTGTTTTCAGGATCACATCTTTGGGATGTGTTGCCTCGATGATGCATTCATACAATCCCGCTTTTACATTGGCAGGATCAATGCCTACTCCTGAAGTAGCATTCGATTGTGGATCGGCATCGATCAATAAGGTTTTATATTCCAATACGGCGAGACTTGCAGCTAAATTGATTGCTGATGTTGTTTTTCCAACGCCGCCTTTTTGATTGGCAATTGCTATTATTTTTCCCATTTTTTTAAATTTTAATTATGTTACCTATTTCCATAAGCGTAAGATTCTTTCCCGCTCTGGTAAATTTATTGATTGCTGATTCCTTGTCAATTTTTATATATCCGAATGTGTCGTAATGCATGCCAATGATCTGTCCACAATTGATGAAATCGCATGCAATGATGGCATTGTCAACCCCCATGGTAAAATTGTCTCCTATCGGCAGAAAAGCGAAATCAATCGTTCTGTACTCGCCAATTAATTTCATATCATAGGTGAGTGCTGTGTCGCCGGCATAATAAAAACTCCCCTCTGTACTTTCCACCACAAAACCCATTGGATTTCCACCGTAGGTTCCGTCCGGCAGACCACTGCTGTGCGTTGCTGCTACACATTTTATGCTTCCAAAATCAAGTTGGATCTTTCCACCTACGTTCATCGGATGCAGATTCTGAACGCCTTTTTCACTCAACCACACATTGATCTCCCAGGCGCAAATGATCTTAGCCTTGGTCCTTTTGGCAATTACTTCTGCATCAGCTATGTGATCTTCATGTCCGTGTGAAATAAGAATATAATCGGCCTGAATCTTACTGATATCGATATGCTGCGCCAACTCATTAGGAGTGATGAAGGGGTCAAAAAGTAAATGCTTTCCATTCACCTCAACTCCAAAACAGGAATGACCATAATACGTGATGTTCATAATTCAGAAACAAAAATGCCAATGGGCCGTTTGTAAAATTAAACTAATTACTGATTTTGGACCTTCTTAGTTTTTAACAAAAGCCCTGAATCAATACAGTGGCTGTTAATAAAAAAATGAGCAAGATCGTCATTATCAGTTGCACTGCCCGGCCCAATAGCAATACGCTGAAAGTGAGCCGTATTTATCAAAAACTACTTTCCGAAAAAGGTGTGCCATTTGATTTTCTGGATT
Source organism: Bacteroidia bacterium (assembly GCA_035438925.1). Lineage (GTDB taxonomy): Bacteria > Bacteroidota > Bacteroidia > B-17B0 > Aurantibacillaceae > Aurantibacillus. The sequence continues at coordinate 3,087 of DAORJH010000307.1, forward strand.
TGCGATCAATGCCCGAAGATTTTTTTGAGAGTGTACTTCATGAGACCAAGAACAAAAAGATGGAGGACTTGATTGCTGAGAAAATAAAGCCAAATAGTGCATTCATTTTCGTGGTTCCCGAGTACAATGGTGGTTTTCCGGGTGTATTGAAATTATTCATTGATAGCGTGCATCCAAGAGACTGGAACTTTAAAAATGCCTGTCTGGTTGGAGTTTCAACAGGCAGAGCGGGTAATTTACGAGGAATGGAACATTTAACCGGCATCCTGAATTATCTTAAAATTCATGTGCATTATAATAAACTACCGATTTCAAATATAGAGGCTTTGATAGGAACAGATGATCATTTTAACAATAACGTTCAGCAAAAAGTTTGTGAAGAGCAGATAAATGGCTTCCTAGCTTCGTTAAAATTGTAAATTCTTTAAAACAGAAAATTTTATTCACTAAATTTGAATAAAGGGTCGTGAGATTTTTTTTATTCATATTTATTTTTCAGCTATTCTTCTCTTTCTCATCTGCACAAG
>DAORJH010000308.1:0-3610 GCA_035438925.1 Bacteroidia bacterium
CAATATTCAGTAAGGTTCCGATACAGACTGGAAGCAAAAGCAGCATTATTGCGCTTATTGTTTGTTTTAAACCAAGATCAAGTTTCTTTCGTGCCCTCTTCTTATATGTTTGAACTATAAATTTCATTAAGAAAATAACTGAAATCAAGGCAATAAGAAAATAGATGATGCCTCTATTAAAAGAATGGGAAAAAAGAACATCTGTAAAAAAACCAAGCAATGCACCGTTAATAAAATAAAAGGCGATTCGGAGGTCTTTCGTTTCTCCACCTGAAGATAACATAAACATAGGAATAAGTTTAGAACCAACACCCATGATAATCATAAGGATCCAGCCTCCAAAACCTGTATGCGCATGCAATTTCAAATAAGTAAGGTGTTCCGCTGAAAGAAAAGGATGCGTTAAGTTAATACTCATGAGCAGACCAAGAACTGCAGTTACTAAAAGCCAGCAACTTCCTGCAAGTATAAAATCTGCCGCAATTTCCTGATTCGCTGATCTACGCCCGGTAAAATAAACATTCACTGTAAAGAACAATATGGAAAGAAGCAATAAACTTGCAGAAAGAATAAAAGGCCACCCCAGATAAAAATTCCAGAAACAAAATCCAAAAAGCACCAGTGATACAGCAAAAAGAAAAAATGTGATCCTTGCGAGAGAATTACTAAATAACTCAGCGAGTAAAATGACCGGTATCAATTGATACAATGCGCCAAAAATTATCATACTGATCCATCCTAGAGCAGCAAGATGCGTGATGCTTAACAATCTCGGATCGAAATAATGGCCTAAAAAAGAAGATGAAGCTAAAAAGATCAGAACGCAAAGAACAAAAAATGAAATGGCGGCAAATGCATAATGTGGCAAAACCACATTTGCCGGAGGCGCCTTCTTTGTTCCGTTTAGATTCATTTTCTATAGATGATAAGATCAACTTCGTTTTCACTCAGCTCATGTACAGACCAGTTGAAGTTTCTTTCTACTAGTTCAGGAAAAAGAAACTGTGGAACCTTTTTATGCTTAACGAACAGTGCTTTACCTTGTGGAAGAGTCTCCAGACTCTTAAGTATGGTGATCATAGGCTGGGGCATTTCGAGATGTCTTACATCAAGATACATGAAATTTTCCTCAAATCTTTTTTTAACCAAGGCATGCTCATCTCCGGCTGTTTTTCCCTCTGTTACATTTAGTTTTTCGGAAGAATCCGTTCTTTTAATATAAGTATGGAATTCAGATTCACTCATTTGAACAACACCACAAACAAATCCTTTTTTCTCAAGAATTCTTATTAATGGCGTAGGCTCAAAAGTATTGATCACTTTCAGGCTAACCCCAATTGGAAGTTCTTTAATAGACTCCATGATATAATTAAAAGGATCTTTACCTGCTGCCAGAACAGGACGAACATCAACATCCCTAGTACTTGTGTGTATTCGCAACAAATCTGATTGATCATTCTTTACTTCTTGATTGCTTTTCTGTCCGGTTAGTTTGCAATCAAATCCCAAAGATCGCAACTTTGAAAAAAACACCTCTACTTCTACTCCACCTATCCTTGCGGCATCACGAATACTAACGCGAGAAGCCAGTATCTTTCGCAGCACGGGATTCCTTAATTTTTCAAAGTGAGAATTAATTGACGCCAGAGCTTCAATCGTATCAAAGTTGAATTTTATCAGGTCAGCTATCTTTGTATTTTCGTTTATGTGCATACTAAGTCCTTACTTGTGATTTACAAGTTAAAATGAATAATCAAACGCTGTTTTCTACTCAGCTCAAGAGCTCTTTTTCTAGTTCAACTGCTTTGGGAAAAAGAATATTATTTTCCAGGTGAATGTGCTGTACAAGATCGTCGTAGTATTCCTTTAGTTTGGCAAAAGATAAACGATAAGTTGTACAGGCATTTGAAGGAGGTGTGTAATTATCAGAAAGTACTTTTATTTTTTCAAACATCTGTCCTACCGTTTCATGTTCATGCTCCATCATATGAATTGGATTTTGAACCGATCCAAATCCGGCGGCTGCAAGTCCTTTACCTACCCTTTTTGAAATGGCCAGATTCTTGATATAAGGGAAAAGAATATTCTCTTCCTTCATCATATGACAATTCAGTTCATTCATGATTTCCATAAAGATCTCTGCAATCTCTACAACCTCCGGATGCCTTTCGCCGTGAACTCTTGCCACCTTTTGGGTATATTCGAAAATCACATTATTCGCGGTTGTGACATATTTATGATGTGTGTTTACAATGTAATCGGCAAGAAAATCGATCTCCCAGCTATTGTAGTCCTGTGATCCTAATTTGGTGTCAACAGCATCAATTTCCTTTAATTCACGCACAACTTCCACAATATCTATTCCCTTCTCATCGCAGGATTTGCTTAGGGTCTTCTTTCCTCCACAACAGAAATCCAATCCATACTTCTTGAATACTTCTGCTTTTCTGAAATCCTTTTTTACTAATTCACCTATGGTTGGTTCCGCCTCACCGTCTTTCAATTTAGAGATCTTTACTTTCCAGAAATCCGGACCATTTTCCAGGTATTCCCATTTAAAAATATTTCCTCTTTCTCCCACCAGCTGATAATACAATGGCTTTGGATCATGATCATTATGGATCACAAATTCCCCTCCTTTATCTAAGCTGTCAAACTTTTCAAAAATGGTTGGATGTTTTCTTTTCGGTTCGATGATGGTTACATCAATAATTTCAAGTGTTGTCATATGATTTTTTTTTGGATTAATAAATTCGGATATTCAGATCCTTTATTCTTTTATAGTACAAACATAGAACAGAATGTTGTGAATCTGATTGACTTTGGTCATGCTTTGTAAATATTTATTTCATTTAACAAAACTTAAAAATTGTATTAGTATGAAAAATTAAAATATGATTGTAATCATTTTTATTCCTTCTGTATTGGGATTACTTTACAGTTACAATCTACTAATTATGGACCATTTGATAAAGACGAGATCGTTTACTTACAATGAATACAATGCATTAGTTGCTGAATGCGCTTTGAATGGAAGTACAACCGGTCCAGTGCTTACACCTGAAAAGATTGAAGCAACAAAGTTAAATGCACACAGGATGCAAAGGATCAATAAACAATTTGAACCTGACCCTCAGTTGGCAGATCTTATTCGTTCCATAAAAAAGAAAATGGATTGGGTGGTGATCTCGGAGGCCTGGTGTGGCGACAGCGCCCAATGTCTGCCAATGATCGCTAAGTTAGCTGAACTTAATCCGAATATTTCATTGAAGATCATTTTAAGGGATGAGAACGATGAATTCATGAATGCTCATACAACAGGTGGCTCCAGATCAATCCCGAAACTGATCTGTTACGATTCGTTAAGTGATATGATCATTGGTGAATGGGGACCCAGACCAAGTGAAATTGGGAATAAAGTAAAAGTATTCAAGAAAGAAAATCCGGAAATAAGTCATGATGACTTTGTGAAAGAATTGCATCTTTGGTATGCAAAAGATAAGGGCCTTTCGTTACAAGCAGATTTCTTTGTTCTAATAAAAGACTGTTTGAAGTCTTAAAGCAATTCTTTTAAGATTCGGGTGTTAACTGAATTGAGTGGTAATAGAAA
>DAORJH010000309.1:0-3596 GCA_035438925.1 Bacteroidia bacterium
ATCATCAATACCACGTATACCTGAGATCCAGTTTCCTTCCATGGTATTTCGCATCAAGCCTTGCACATCATTCTGTCTTCCTGCAAAATTCCACATGAAATAACGCCAGTACATGAAGTTGAACTGATAGGCGAAGAAGTAATTCAAGTTAGCAGCAAAGGTTGGAATTTCAACGGTTGTTGTTCCTTCATTTCTGTCTTCTACCACTTTTGTTTTGTGATGTTCCACCACATTACCCCAGTATTTGTAAGCCGATTCATGGTGCGACTGATTGCTGTACATACGAGGGAAAATGGTACAGAAAGCTGGATCATATTTCGGAATGGAATTCTTTCTGTCGTCGATTACCTTGTATTTTCCGGTTGCTTTATCCTTTGCGTACATTGGATCTCCACTTCCAAATTCACTTCTTGGCAGAGTTGGCGCGTTATAATATTGTCCATACAACAAAGGAAAATCACCGTATTGCTCACGCAACAAATAGGAAAGCATATTGGTTGCATTCTCCGGATCATTTTCATCCATTGGAGTATTTGCTTGTGAACGAATGACCAGAACAAAAAAGGTAGAATAACCGATGAGTAAAGTGGCGAGACTAAGGAATATTGCATTGAGTGTGACTGTTTTCTCTTTGTACTTCTTGATGAAGTAAGCAAATGCACCGAGCATGATCAATCGCGTTAGCATACCTCCGCCACTTGGCGCAGTGATCACAGAAAAAGCAGAAAATGCGATAAAAGAATAGAATCCTAATTTAAAATGTCCTTCCTTTTTTGTAACAGTGTATAGGGTAAGGAAAGTAATGGACGCAAAAAGAAGAATGAAAAATACAATTGTTCCGGAATTATAACCCATGTGCATTTTGTTCGTGAAGAACACCTCGTAATCACTGACAAACTTCACTATTTTTGGAATAATTAGATTCTGAACAAGTCCAAGTACCAAAACTGAAGAGATGCCAGCAATAAAGAAACCTTTCCAGCTGAATTTGTATTTTTTAAAATAGATCACAAATCCAATCGCAGGTATAACAAGTAGATTCAATAAATGGACACCGATGGATAGTCCCACTAAATAAGCGATCAACACCAACCAGCGAAGAGCGCCTATTGGGTTAGTCGTATCTTCTTCATCCCATTTGAGAATTGCCCAGAAAACGATGGCAGTAAAGAAGGAAGACATCGCATAAACCTCGCCTTCAACGGCACTGAACCAGAAGGAATCAGAAAAAGTATAAGCCAAACCGCCGATAATACCTGCCCAGAGAACAGCCCATTGCTGACCGTTTGTAAGTTCGCTCACTTTTGTGCCAATTGCACGAATTCCTAAACGGGTGATGGTCCAGAAAAGGAATAAAATAGTGAATGAACTGCTGAGGGCGCTCATTATATTGATCATCATTCCGGCAATTGCGGGGTCTGATCCCCCCAATAGACTGAAAAAACGTCCGATCAACAAGAAAAACGGAGCTCCGGGAGGGTGACCAACCTCTAATTTATAGGCGCAGGCGATGTATTCACCACAGTCCCAGAAGGAAGCTGTAGGTTCAATTGTGCTACAATAAGTAAAAGTGGCGATGGCCCAAACAATCCATCCAATGAGATTGTTAAGCTTTTTAAATTGGTCTGTCATCATAGTAATGAATGCGAAGTTAATGTTTTACATGGTTTTACCATGAACGATTTTTATCAAAAAATATTGGTGAAAATGGAAAATATTGTATCTTTGCCATCTGTTTTTGTGTTCTTTTAACACAATTAGCGATTGCCCGATCGTCTAATGGCAGGACTTCGGTTTTTGGTACCGACTATGTTGGTTCGAATCCAGCTCGGGCAACAACAAAACCCCTTCATTGAAAAGTGAAGGGGTTTTTGATTTTTTCGACGAGCCTCAAGCTCTGCTTGAAGGCGAGGAGGAAAAAACAAAAACGATTTTTGCGGAGCAAAAAGGGTTTTGTTGTTAGCACCCCCCACAAGGATCAGCGACGAAGGAGCTAATCCTAGAAAATATGTCGTGCCTACGGCACTTCACTTTTCGTGTTATTAACGTTAATGATGTGTCGCCCCTAAAGGGGCTTTTTGGTTGTAAGTTTTTCTATCGTGCCTACGGCACTTCACTACTCGTGTTATTAACGTTAATGATGTGTCGCCCCTAAAGGGGCTTTTTGGTTGTAAGTTTTTCTATCATGCCTACGGCACTTCACGACATGCGTTATTAGAGCAATTGATGTATCGCCCCTAAAGGGGCTGAGGTGGTTCGGTATAACGATACTATTTTCTAAAAGTTCTATTTGCTTAATCTATCACTCCCGCCGCTACAGTATTGTTTGTGTTCTCATTTATAAGTATGAAAGCTCCGGTTATTCTGTTTTCCAAATAAGAATCGTAGCTGAGGTATTCGGCTGTTTTAATGATCACCTTGCTGAGATCGTTCAGCTTTAAAGTTCCATCGCTTTTCAATTGCTCTAAACTATGGATGTCAATTTTTGAAATTATTTCTTTGATCACGGCTTTTGTTCCGAAACTGTTCTGCTGTAAGATCAACTTTTGACCGGGAATAAATGCACTATTGTCCATCCAGCAAAGTGTGGCTTTTATCTCCTTCTGTACTTGAGGTTTTTTTGAAACTGGCACAATGCTGCTTCCTCTGGAAATATCAACATCGTCCTTTAAATGAATGATAACCGGATCTCCGTGCTCAGCCAATTCAATTTCCTGTTGATGCTTTTCGATCTTTTCGATCGTTGTTTCTATTCCACTCGGTAAAACAAGAACTTTTTCTCCTTTGCTAAAGCTTCCACTTAGAATTGTTCCAGCATATCCTCTGTAATCATGTAATTCTTCTGTTTGCGGACGTATCACATATTGCACCTGAAAACGAGATCCTTCTCCGGAATGATCTTTTTCAATTTCAATGGTCTCGAGCAAATCCAGCAATGTTTTTCCTTTGTGCCAATTTAATTTCTCAGATTTGTTCACTACATTTTCGCCACTCAATGCACTTACCGGAATATAACTAAGTTCTTTTGTATTCAATGTCTTGGCGAATTTTTCATATTCAATGACGATATTGTTGTAAACGTCCTCTGAATAGTCAACCAGATCCATCTTATTGATACAGATCAAAAGATGTGGAATTCCAAGTATCGAGGAAATGATGCTGTGCCGTTTTGTTTGCTCGGTTATTCCGTTTCTTGCATCCACTAAAATGATCGCGAGATCTGCATTCGATGCGCCGGTGAACATATTTCGGGTATACTGGATATGACCGGGGGTGTCAGCGATAATGAATTTCCGTTTTTCTGTTCCAAAATATTTATATGCCACATCAATAGTAATGCCTTGTTCGCGTTCTGCTCGTAGGCCATCGGTTAGTAAGGCCAGATCAATACTGGTGTTCGTGCCACTTGTTTTACTTTGCCTTGTTAAAGTTTCAATTATATCCGTTGAGATAGAGTTACTATCAAACAATAATCTTCCGATCAATGTGCTTTTGCCATCGTCAACGTTTCCTGCTGTGAAAAACCTGAGTAGTTCCATGCTATTAATTATAAGTTATGATTTATGAGTTATGATTTTTTGCCTATGCTTTTCTTT
>DAORJH010000310.1:0-3588 GCA_035438925.1 Bacteroidia bacterium
TTTCATACTGAATCGCGGTTCAACTGAATATCGTCCATTTAAGGTGAGGTATTGTGCAAATATTCCCGTGTTCAAACTAAACTTGTCGTTTATCTTATGCACATAACAGAAATAAGGTTGAAGTAAATAATAGTTTTCCTTGTCATCCAGTCTGTTCACGAAAGGTTTGTTCTGTATTACAGTTGGTATTGTGTCAAATAACGAATTTACTTTCACGCTATCGAGGAATTTCACATCCATTCTGTTGGCTAGAAAACCCGTTTTAATACTGTTCCTTGAATTGATCTTGTGTTTCACGTACCATGCTAGTGTGGTTTTACCTTCAAAGAAATCATGACCCATAATGGTAGGCAAAGTGTCTTTCGGTTTGAAATTCTTATTTCTGATGATCAACTGATGATATCCGTATATTCCTTGTCCACCAAAGGCAAGTGAGGTTTTCATCAGTGTTTTCGGACCAAGTGAATAAGTGTGACCGAGAATTCCTACACCCATCTTCGAAGTAAAGTACTGATTCCTGTTCTGATCTCCGTATAATTCACGCGGTCGTGTTGTATCCTTACTGAGTACAATTTTGATGGAGCTGATCCCTCCCAAACTGCTGAATGAAAAAACTCCTGCTTTCGTTGTAGGGAAATTCAAGCGCAAACCAAAATCCTGATACTGTGGAATTGCACTTGTGCCAAAGCTAATTGGAATTTTAAATGCAGAAAACAGTGCCAATGTTGAGTATCGGTATGTAGCAAAGTAGGTTGCGCCTGTCTTTTTACTTAAGGGCCCTTCGATCGCAGCTTCTGTTCCCAAAATACCCAACTGAAGGGTCTTTTCGTGCTTTTCATTATTGCCATTGCGCATGCGCAGATCGAACACACCACCAATTGCATTTCCATAATTGGCTGGAAAAGCACCGGTGTAAAATTCACTGTTCGCCAAATATTTATTGTTGATGATTCCCTGAGGTCCACCGGCTGAGCCTGCAATTGCAAAGTGATTAGGATTAGGAATGTCAATATCTTCTAATCTCCATAATAAACCGGCAGGACTGTTCCCTCTGATAACAATGTCATTCCTTGAATCATTTGTTCCCTGAACTCCGGCAAAGTTTTGAGCCATTCTCGCAGGATCAGTTCTTGATCCTGCATAACGCTCTGTTTCTTCAATGCTGAAGGTTTTCATGTTGGCCATTTGCATGGTATTCACCATGTCTGTATCCTTACCCGCCTTCACTTCCACCTCGCCAATTGAAATAGCACTTTCTTCCATTTCTATTGTGAGCATTACTTCTTTTCCTGAGGTAACAATAACATCGTTCACCGGTATGGTTTTGTATCCTGTATAGGTGAATAAAAAAGAGTGCCGACCAACGGGTACGCCGCTCATTTTAAAATTGCCGGCATTATCACTGGTGCAAACCAATGGAACAGGTCCTTTTAATTGCACAATCACTCCGGGTAAGCCAATACCAATTTCTTTATCGCTGATCTTGCCTTTTACTGTTTGGGTGATTTGGGAAAATACGTTGTTTCTCAATAAGAAACAGAGTAATAAAAGCCAATACTTCATTTAGTTAATAATTGAAAAGCAAACGCAAGTTAATATTATCTGTCTGAAGTCAGAATAAAACAAAGAAAAGTTTTCAATGAATGATTGAATTTTCATTGACCTAAGTCTCATAAATAACAAGTCAAGGCTGCACGATCTTCGAGGTAGCTGTATAATTTACCCCATTGTATGTCATTTGTAAACTACAGAAAACAGCAGTGATCTTTCCATTGACAACAGAGACATATACTTTGCCGGGAGACACTACCGGTTCTTCAAGAAAAACAATAGGTTGAATGATAAGATTCACTTCCTTGTTATCGCTGAAATAGTAGTCTGATGTGGCATAATAAATTCCGTCAGGTGGTGCTCCCGCACCTTTAAAGCGAAGCGTGATGTTCAAGTTCGGACTACCTGCATGCAACTCATAGTAGCCATTAGTGGATATAGTGTAAATATTTCCAAGGCTGGATGAAGGTAAACCTCCTGTGAAGGAACAGAAATTTGTAGTGGGATTACAACTAGGGCTTACACTCGCAATTGTAACATTAACGCTTCCAGTAACTGATGATCCGCCAAGACTCACTGTAACCGTATAGATTCCTTGATTCTGGGCATTTAAATTGGCTATATTTATCTCATATTGATCAGAGCTGAAAAAATTGGGACCTGACCATAAATAGCTTGCTTCAGGGAGATAGGGTGCTTGCAAAAACAAATCATCACCAAAGGACAATGAGGTATTACCAGTGATGGCAACAGTTGAAGGACAAATAAAATTCCCATTCACAGAGTTCATATCGCCTTTTCCTTCGCAATTTGTGCAGGCATTTTTAAACGGGGCTCCTTTGAAGTCCTGATAGGCTCTTATTTGAATCTCATGACTGCCAGGACTTTTAACCTTGTAGCTTGCTTTGTTCTTTCCATCATTAATAACTACTCCGTCAACATAGATCTCAGTCCACTTATTATTTTTACAACAGCTTGCGTCAATTTCAATTGTTTCTCCGAATGTAGGATGTTCCGTACTTATGGTGTAACACGCAGAAGGTTCTTTTTTGCATCCGTAAAGAATAGTAATAAGTAGGAGAAATGTTAGTGTTTTCTTCATTGAATAAAATCAAAGTTTTTCTTTCACCTTAAGTTCTTGTCCCACTTTTAGGGCATTATCCTCAATACCATTGAGTGCGCGAATCGTTTTAGAGGTCACGCCGTATTTTTTAGCGATACTAAAGATGGATTCTCCTTTTTTCACAGTATGTACCACATAATTCACGCCCGATGGAGAATTCATGGCTAATTGTTTGTTCTCGCTGCTGTCTTTTTTAGCCAGCAGATTCTCGGTTTTTCCTTTTTCTTTCGGTTTCTCAACTCGTACATAGATGGTGAGTTTTTTACCGGCACGAACTCCTTTTCTTCCGATGAAATTCCAGTTTCTCAGATCTCCTACAGTGACTCCGTATTTACGCGCTATGGTACTTAATTTCTCTCCGGATCTAACAGTATGATATTTCTTGATCTCTTCGAAATTCTCTACGAGATCTCCATTCTCTTGTTGTGATTTTAATGCTGCATAAATGTCCTGTTCATTAGTAAGGAAAATTCCGATCTTTTGTTTCGGAAGACAAAGCGAATTACCTCCTGCAGGAATAATGTTTTTCCTATACTGTGGATTGAAATATAGGATCTCTTCTTTCGAAATATCAAGTGCAGCCGAGATCTGATCGAATGACATTTGCTCTTTTACGATAACAGTGTCAATTTCAAAGTATGTTTTTCTTGGAACGGTTGGATAGATATTGTGTTCCGGTCCGTAGTTCATAACGTAATTTGCAGCAATGAAAGCCGGAACATATCCTTGCGTTTCCAGCGGCAAATACGGACGGATCTCCCAATACGTTTTCTTACCACCACTTCTTCGGATGGCTTTTGTGATATTGCCCGGTCCGGCATTGTATGCTGCAAGCACCATTTGCCAGTCCCCAAACATTTCATAAAGGCTTTTCAAATATTCTGCTGCAGCAACCGTTGCTTTGTAAGGATTGC
>DAORJH010000311.1:0-3584 GCA_035438925.1 Bacteroidia bacterium
AGAATTTTAAAGAATTGGTACTTAGCGTTAGTAATCTTCCTATGAACGAACAACGCAATATTCTTAACGAAACTTTTGAAGCCTGGAAGGGAACTCTTGAGCAGATCGATGATGTGTGCGTAATTGGAATTAAGACTTAGATCCTTTTTAGATCCTTTTTTGTTTTATCATTTACAACTTCGCCCGTGTTGATCGTGCCGGCCGATTCAAAAAGCATCAGATGCACCTCTTCTTCTGCTTCAGGCATGTGTTCAATGCCTTTTGGTACGATGATGAATTCATTCTGATTGACAACAATTGTTTTATCTCTTAAATGCATGCGCATTTGACCTTTTAATACAAGGAACATCTCATCTTCTTGCTCATGTGAATGCCATACGAAAGAGCCTTTGATCTTTGCCAGTTTGATCTGCTGTCCATTCAACTCCCCGGCAATATGAGGGTCCCAGTACTCTTTGATTTGACCCAATTTCTCTTCAAAATTTACTTTATCCATTTTAACGTGTTTTAATTTTTTCAATCTTCGAGAAAGAGGATCTTTTGTCCGTACACCAAATCCTTTACTTCCTTTCTTATATTAAAATGCCGACTATAGTTGATGGTGTCTGATTTAGGTATGACCAGATATTTCAATTTGTGTTTCTTGATGAACTCTTTCTGATTGTCGATCAACGTTCTGTTCTTTCTTCCCCCTTCATTTAAGAATTGAACAAAAGGACTTCTTAGAATTGCTTTGGTATATTGATATTGATTCCATTTTTCATCAATATTGTCGGGAGTTAAATTAAAGGGTGTGTAGACCTTTGGATTGAAAGTAAAGGGCATCAGGTAAAATTCAATGGGGTAAGAAATAAGAACGTTTCTGTAAAATTTTTTGTCATACATCACACCGCCTTTTACCTCCTCATTATATTGATAAAATTCTTCATTCACCCTTTGAATATAATTTTCGCTGATCTTATTTCCATAGTAATCTATCCTTTCAAATGAAGTGAAACTCATTATTGTACTTACGACCAGTGTCGCGCCAAACAACAAAAGAACTATCTTTTTGAATTTAACTTCTATTTGAAATAGTAAAGTGAAACAAAAGGCAAAAAGTACATGCCAAAGTATATGCATGTTGATGAACAATTGATTTGCATCGTCCATTTGATAGAGTGTTGAAAATGCACTGAGTCCACAGATCCAGAATAAGATCAACAGTTGTATCATTGTCCTTAATTCTTGTGTTGATCTTTTGCTGAAATAAAGGAGCAATGGGGCAAGAAGGAAGGGGAAATAATTCAAAATGAATAATAATGGCTGCGCCCATGACTTGAGAAAGAATTCAACCACAAAGAATTTAAATCTGAAAAAACTGAATTCGTAAAAGTCCGTGTATTCGTAAAATGCTTTATCCAGACGGTAATTCAAGCTGTTGTTCTTGTGAAGAAAGTAAAACCCACCGATTGCACCCATGATGATCGTTGTGTACACTAATAATCTTCTGCAAAAAGCCTGTTCTTCATTTTTTCTGACACTGTGGTAGATCGCATACAGAAACAGACCTGCATAAACAGAAGGCGCTAGACTTATGGAAACAACCGGCAGGGCAAGCAGGAGAATTAGGCCAATTCTCTTCTTGAATTTCACATAACTGATCACTGCTGCAAGTGCGAAGCAGGCTGCTGCAGCTAGTTTCCCTCCGTAACGCTCAGCCATGCCTTCCATCTGTGACTGATACTGGTATAAATGCATGAGTCGCTCTGTAATATAAATACCACTTACGTAAATAAGAAGAACGGAAAGGATCACTTTTATTGCTTCGGTTTTTGTTCCACGTTCAAAACAAGAATAAATTCCCGCTGCAAACAAGATCATGAAATAAGAGTAGATCACAAGATAAAGCGATATGGAATAATTCAGATGAAAGATCTTTGCTATCCAGCCATTCAACCAGAGATCATAGTAGTGATAGGGGGTAGGACTGTGGTATTTTTCATTGATGAGATCGGCGGTGGCAAAAGTGTTTTCCTGTCCGGTATTGATCATGCATTTGGAAAGTTCAGCGTAATAGTAACTATCTTTTTCAATTTCAGAGATCGGAAATCCGGAAAACTTAAATACAATTCCTACATTCCACAAATAAGCGAATACAAGAAATAAGAGAATAATTGTATAATCTTTATTTGAACGGATTGATTCATTTTTCTGAACCGGTAGTTGAATTCCCTTTTGTTTATTGTTTTCAAAATAAATGATGAAAGCGAGCAGGATGAAAACGAAATTAATGCTTGCTCCTTGTGTTGTGTAAAGTGAGATGAACACTACAAGAAATGTCGTTCCCGTGAGTGATGAAAAGAAGAAGTCAGAAAAAAAATCACTTCCATTTCTTCCCGCTACGATCTTCAGTAGCTTGTTTCCAATGAAAGTGCTAACTGCGACCAAGATGATCAGTACAATGAAATAGACAGGAAAAATGGTTGAAAGTTCCGACATTCTAATAAATGTACGAAAAATTACGGATCAGCAATTCTGTATCCCTTTGCTTTTTTAGCAGACCTTGATCAGAAAAGGATCTTACCTTTTCTTTTTTGTGACAGCTTTTTTAGCAGGACTTTTCTTAGCGACAGCTTTCTTTTTTATCGCTGCTTTTTTTACAGGAGCAGCCTTCACCGGCACCGATTTTTTTGCTGGAGCTTTTTTTGCTGCAGCTTTTTTAGCAGGAGCAGCTTTCGTTTTCTTTGATCCTCTGCCTTTTGATTTTCCTGCTTTGAACTTAGAGTTCTCGATCACTTGCTCGTATTTGTCCATTCCGCCAATGATCTGAACGACATCAGCAAAAGTTAACTTAGAAGGTTCTGTTCCCTTTGGAATTCTGAAATTTTCTCTGCCCAATGCGATGAAAGGACCCCATCTGCCATTCAATACTTTCAGATCCGGATTCTCGTCAAATGCTTTGATCAGTTTTTCTGCATCCTTCTTTCTCTTGGCTTCTATCAACTCAATGCAACGGTCCGGACCAACAGTATAAGGATCATCTTCTTTACCTAAACTCGTGAATACGCTATTGTGAACAATGTACGGACCAAATCTGCCGATTCCTACTTTCATTTCTTTACCCTCATATTCACCGGTAATTCTTGGCATTTTAAATAAAAGCAAAGCCTCATCCAGCGTAATGGTTTCCATTCGCTGATCTTTTCTGAGTGCAGCGAATTTAGGTTTTTCTCCTGTTTTCTCATCCGTAATTCCGATCTGCGCCAAAGGCCCAAATCTTCCAATACGAACAATAATATCCTTCTTACTTACCGGATCTTTTCCAAGTAAACGTTCTCCACTTGCTCTTTCACTGTTATCAATGGTCTTTTCTACATTCTTATGAAACGGCTTGTAAAAATCCTTCAGCATTTTGGTCCATTCCATTTTACCGTCAGCGATCTCATCAAACTCTTCTTCTACTTTAGCGGTAAAATTAAAGTCAAGGATATCCGGGAAATACTGGTATAGAAAATCATTCACCACCATTCCAATATCCGTTGGAAAAAGTTTTGATTTCTCTGCGCCTGTATTTTCGGATTTTATTTTATCTGAAATTTTAC
>DAORJH010000312.1:0-3582 GCA_035438925.1 Bacteroidia bacterium
GTGGCATTACCTATTGGTATTTCGTTTTACACCTTCGAAAGTCTTACTTATGTGGTGGATGTTTATCGCAGGCAACACAAACCCCTTGATAATTTTTTGCAATACCAACTCTACATTCTATTATTTCCAAAACTCATAGCAGGGCCCATCATTCGCTTCAGCGAAATTTCTGATCAGATCACCGGGCGCTTTCAATCCTATGATCTCAACATCATCTTCAGTGGCTTTTTTCGCTTTGTGATAGGTCTTGCGAAAAAGATCCTATTGGCCAATGAAGTGGCTAAAATAGCCGAAGCTGTTTTCATTGCTGATCCTGCAACATTGGGAACTGCCGAATGCTGGATGGGCGCAATTGCCTACACCTTTCAGATCTATTTTGATTTTTCCGGCTACTCCGATATGGCCATCGGTCTTGGAAAAATGTTTGGATTTCGTTTTCCCGAGAACTTCAATAATCCCTACGCCTCCAAAAGCATTACGGAGTTCTGGCGAAGATGGCACATGAGCCTGGGGAACTGGATGAAGAATTACCTCTACATTCCTTTAGGGGGTAACAAGGTAAAAACAAATTCACGCTTGTATTTCAATCTTTCCATTGTGTTTATCTTAAGTGGTTTCTGGCATGGTGCCAGCTGGACTTTTATAGTATGGGGAATGTATTATGGCTTTTGGCTGGTCGTTGAAAGAGTTGTTTCTGGAAGATTTCCTACATTTAGAAGAATAGCGATTCTTTCCTGGATCTATACATTTCTTATTGTAATCATAGGCTGGGTATTTTTCAGAAGCAATACGATTTCAAGTGCCTTTGAATTGATCAACCGACTATTCTCTTATCATAAAATGGAGAATTTACATTTTAATATTGGGAACAAAGATTTGATCGTTTTATCGCTTTGCATTCTTTTTTCTGTCTTTATATTTCTACCCTACGGACAAAAAGTTCAAGATTATTTTTTTCATCAAGAGGATAAAAGGATAGGCTTACAGTACCTGATCACCTTCTTTTGCTTCACACTTTTTATTTTGTCACTTGCATCCATCACCACCTCCAACTTTAACCCCTTTATTTATTTCCGGTTCTGATGGTAAAATTTGGTAAAATACTGCTTCTTGTCTGCATTGTTTTTGTGCTGTTTGTGCCCATCCTACAGCAAAACATTAAGATCAGTCTGGAACAAGATTTTCTCAATGGTTATTACGTACCGGCACGTGATACGGTTTTGAGCAGCAAAACCTGGTTTGAAAGAGTGTATCAGGAGAAAATGGACAATTACGTTAATGAAAATTTCGGATTTAGAAAATTGCTTGTGAAGCTGGACAATCAGATCAATTATACAGTGAATGGAAATTTTAATGTGAAACACCTGCTAAGTGCAAAAGAAAATTATTTGTTTGATAAAAAATTCATTGATGAATTTACAGGAAGAAGCTATAGAGGAAAGGCCCATATCGATTCGGTGGTTACAGATCTCAGTCGTTTGAACGATAGTTTAAAAGCAAAGGGAAAAAAACTCCTGATCTGTTTTGCTCCATGCAAAGAAAGTTTCTATCCTGAGTATTTACCTGATTCAATTCGAATTAGCAATGAAACTATTTCGAATTATACACAATACAAAAAGGAATTCGAGCGAAAGAAAGTTAGTTTATTGGATTACAATGTGCTTTTTAAACAAATGAAGGATACCGTTTCATATCCTTTATTCAATCAAGGCGGCGTCCATTGGACCACTTATGGCACCTATCTTGCCTTAGATACACTTCTCAAAAGAATAACTTATGAGACTAAAAAACGAACAAATTCCATACGTTTTAAGACTTTTGAAATTAGTGAAACAGCCAGATACGCTGATGATGATATAGTAAAAGCAATGAATATTTATCAGAATATTAACAGTGGTAAGTTGGCTTACCCTACAGTAGAATTTACTTTACATCCAGATAGTTGTGATAAACCGAAAGTGATCATTGTAGGTGACAGCTTTTATTATGGCTTGAACAATACCTGGCTGCCTTTGAGTACTTTCTCTCAAGAGTCTTATTTCCTATATTATTTCCAACAGGTTATACCATACGATATAAAGAAGGACGGAATGCAGATGCAAGCCCTTGATTTTAAGAAAGAGTTAAAGAACACTGATCTGGTTATTCTGTTCTTTAGTATCGGAAATTTGAACCAATTTCCCTATGGAGCAGCGCGTATGATCAATTAGACTGTTTTAATAGCTCAAATTTTTATTTCTTCAATGCAGTACATTTTAGAAGAGACTTTTTATCTAACTTATTTGTTATCAACATATAAAACCCAGCCTTTTGTCTTGCATTGTGAATATTTCACTCACATTTTAAGGCCTCCTCCTTCATTCTGTTCCCCTTTTTTATTTTTCAAAACCTATATTTGCACTTTAATTTCTATTCGTACCAATGAGTAAAGAACTTTTTGAAGGGTTTGACAGTGAAAATCATCATAACATTGACAATGTTACTCATGTCAGTGGAATGTTTAAGAACTGGTTCATCGATTATGCTTCCTATGTAATTCTTGAACGTGCGGTGCCTGCTGTTGAAGATGGATTAAAGCCTGTTCAACGTCGTATCTTGCACAGTATGTGGGAATTGGAAGACGGGCGCTACAATAAAGTAGCCAACCTGATCGGAAATACCATGAAGTACCACCCCCATGGTGATGCCAGTATTGGCGATGCTTTGGTGGGAATTGGACAAAAAGATCTTTTAATTGACTGCCAGGGTAACTGGGGAAATATTTTAACGGGCGATAGCGCTGCTGCTCCTCGTTACATTGAAGCACGCCTCTCTAAATTCGGATTGGAAGTGCTCTTCAATCCCAAAACAACCGATTGGGGTTTAAGCTACGACGGTAGAAATAAAGAACCAATTAATTTACCGGTAAAATTCCCATTGCTTCTTGCGCATGGTGTTGAAGGAATTGCCGTTGGTCTTGCTTGTAAGATCCTTCCTCATAATTTCAATGAACTTATTGATGCTTCTATTCAGGCATTGAAAGGAAAGAAAGTTACCATCTACCCCGATTTTCAAACAGGTGGTATTGCAGATTGCAGTGAATACAAAGACGGAATACGTGGGGGAAAAATAAAAGTACGTGCTCGCATCAAAGAACTGAATGCAAAAACATTGGTGATCACAGAAATTCCTTTTGGTACCACCACTTCTTCTTTGATTGACAGCATTCTTGCTGCCAATGACAAAGGCAAAATAAAAGTAAAAAAAGTAGAAGACAACACGGCGGAGAATGTTGAGATCCTCATTCATTTGCAACCGGGTATCAGTCCGGATAAAACCATCGATGCTCTTTATGCATTCACCAATTGCGAAGTAAGTATTTCGCCGAATGCTTGTATCATTGAAAATGACAGGCCGCGTTTTATTGGTGTAAGCGAAATCCTCAAGATCTCTGCACAACGTACACTTGAATTACTCAGAAAAGAATTAGAGATAGAGAAGAAAGAGCTGGAAGAAAAATGGCATTTCGCTTCACTGGAGAAGATCTTTATCAAAGAAGAAATGTACATCGACTTTAAAAAGTACAGCAACAAAGAAACTTTA
>DAORJH010000313.1:0-3578 GCA_035438925.1 Bacteroidia bacterium
TACCTCCGGAACTGTTACAACGATCAGTGTAGACAAGGCTGATTGTACATTGAAATAGTATAAACCATGTATAATTTATAAACCTAAAAATTAAATCATGAAAAAAATCATCACTTTCGCCATCATTGGCTTGAGCATTTCACTAACTTCTTGTAAGAAAGACCGTGATTGCACTTGTACGATCACTGAAACCACTATTGAAAACCCATCTTCAACGAATGGTAACACAACCACAACAGATGTAATGACCATTACCGGTAAGATGACCATTAAAAAAGTAACAAAGAAACAAGCACAAGGCGCTTGTTCTGAAAAGAGTGGAAGCAGTACAACCAGTAACAATAGCACTTATACAGGTTCCGGTTTCTCTGGAACAAATAGCTCTACAGGTACAAAGACAACTACGCAAGACTGCAAACTTGATTAATAATTAGAAAATAGAATTATGAAAAAGTTAGTATTAATTTGTGCCGGGCTTTCCTTGGGATTGCTTGCATGCAAAAAAGACAGAACCTGCAGTTGTACGATAACAACAACTCAAACCGGTTCTATCGTGATGAGTGGACAAACGATCAATATTAATTCAACCTCTAACGAAACCAGGAAAGAAACGATCGAGAAGACCACAAAAAGCAATGCACTTGCTAACGACTGTGCCTCAACCGAGATCGTGAATGCTCCTACAACATTGAATTCCACACAAACCAATTCAACAGGAACTACAACGGATAATTTCAATATTACAACGACAATGAAAACCGATTGTTCATTGGATTGATCAAAGTTCGTTTACCTTACAAATAAAAAAGCCATCTGACGCAGTCAGATGGCTTTTTTTAATCTCAATCTC
Source organism: Bacteroidia bacterium (assembly GCA_035438925.1). Classification (GTDB taxonomy): domain Bacteria; phylum Bacteroidota; class Bacteroidia; order B-17B0; family Aurantibacillaceae; genus Aurantibacillus. The sequence continues at coordinate 851 of DAORJH010000313.1, forward strand.
AAATCTTATTTCTTGATCCTCTCCACATAGGCACCGGTTCTGGTATCCACCTTCACCCAATCTCCTTCGTTCATGAATAAGGGAACATTGATCTCAGTACCTGTATCAATTGTTGCTTTCTTCAATGTATTCGTTGCCGTGTCGCCTTTTACCCCAGGCTCTGTGTAAGTGATCTGTGCCTCCACAAAGGTTGGTGCTTCTGCTATAATAGGTTCATCTCCTTCAAAGCTTACTTTCACTTCCATTCCTTCCTTTAAAAATTTTGCCTGATCGCCCAGCATCAACTTAGGTAAATGAATCTGTTCGTAGTTCTCATTATCCATTAATACAACAAAATCTCCTTCTACGTAAATGAATTGCATCATTTTATAGTCAACACGAACTATATCTACTAATTCACCGCTTCTGAAACGATTCTCTGTTTGTTTGCCGTTTTTTAAATTTTTCATTTTGGCCTGGTAAAAAGCACGCAAATTTCCCGGAGTTCTGTGTTGGTACTCCATTATCTGCATTAATTCCCCGTTGAAACGGATCACTGATCCTACGCCAATATCTCCTGTGTCTGCCATATTTCTAGTTTTTGATTTGTTGAGTTATTTAATTTATTCTTTTGTTTTATTCATTTATATCATGCACCACACCCATAGCAGAGAATTTTTCTATTCTCTGTTCGATCCTCTTCTCAGCCGGTAGACTCTTCAGGTCCTTCAGGTGTTTCTGGATCTCAGTTTTCACTGTTGCAAATATTTGTTCAGGGTCTCTGTGTGCTCCCCCGACCGGTTCTTTGATCATGCCATCAATCAAACCATTCTTGCTCATATCCTCTGCGGTTAGTTTCAATGCTTCTGCTGCTTTTTCTTTAAAGTTCCAGCTTCTCCATAAGATCGAAGAACAACTTTCGGGAGAGATCACCGAATACCAGGTATTCTCCAACATCAACACTTTGTCTCCTATTCCTATTCCCAATGCTCCACCGCTTGCTCCTTCGCCAATGATGATACAGATCACAGGCACCTTCAATTGAACCATCTCCAGCAAATTTCTGGCAATAGCCTCGCCTTGTCCTCTTTCTTCTGCTTCTAATCCCGGATAAGCTCCAGGTGTATCAATAAATGTAACGATAGGTTTGTTGAATTTTTCAGCAAGCTTCATCAAGCGTAATGCTTTTCTGTAACCCTCCGGATTCGCCATTCCAAATCTTCTGATCTGGCGCATTTTTGTATTGATCCCTTTTTGCTGACCAATGAACATGACTGTTTGCCCATCAATCTCTCCAAATCCTCCTATCATTGCTTTATCATCTGCAACGGTTCTGTCACCATGCAATTCGATAAATGTATTATTGCTGATTTTTTCAATATAGGCCAGGGTATAAGGACGTTCAGGGTGACGACTTACCTGTACGCGCTGCCAGGGAGTGAGCTCAGAATAAATTTCTTTGGTCTTATCAAGTATATGTCTTTCGAGTTCAGCGATCTTGTCTTTAAGGTCAACCTTGCTTTTCACAGAAACCTCTTTCAGTTTGGTAAGTTCGTTTTCCAAATCCTGAATAGGTTTTTCAAAATCCAAATAGGTCATTAAAATTGAGTTAGTTAGGGGGCAAAAGTACTATTTTTTGTGTTTTGCCAATGAGGCTGAAAGCTAATGCGCTATTATTCAGTCTGTTATTTTATGACGATTCGGCCTAATTTTTTATTAATGGTCCTTTTAAGCACCGTTAAGCGTCGTAATTCCTCTAAGAGGGGCATTGCATCTTCTTCTGAAGTGTTCTTTAGTTTTTCAAACATTTCGTTGATATGCTTCATGAGCCGTTTTTCCTTAAAACTTAAGAGTAAGTGAAGTATGCTTTTGCTTAAAAGATGAACTTCTTTTGTAATGAAGATTCCATGTATAGCCCACCTGGTACTGATCTCTTCTTCCTTTAAAACATAAGTAATAGCAAATGAGCTTATCAAAGGATCGGCTGAATTGGCAAAGTGAGAAACATCGGGAAAACGGTCTTTCAGAATTTCACTTACATATTCATCCAATACCGTTTGATGGATTGGATTCTCAAATCCAACTTCATTTAGTGAAAGATCGAATAAAATGTATTCAGCCAATGCTACTTCCAATTCGCCTAAAACGCCTGCTTCATCTTCCGCAGGAACTTTTATGATCACATTCCCGTACAAGATCATCAATCGCAGTAATTCCCTCTCCTCTATATCAAAATTCAGCTCTGCTGTTTTCAGATTCTGAACTTCGGTAATGATCTCTTCATTGCTAACTGCTGTAGCTTGGTCTGATTGATGTCTTGCTTCTTCCTGTGCTCCTGCTTTTCCAGCTGCTTTTCTCCTGATCTTATTGACCTCTGCCTGTAAAATATTCTCTTCGATCTCCATCACCGAAGCGCAGTCTTTCACATAAACACTTCGGATAATATTGTCCGGGATCAAGGCAATGCTTTCCACAATGTCTTTGATGACACCCGCTTTTTTTATGGGATCATTCTTTGTTTCTGCATTGAGTTTCTTTGCTTTGAAGATCAGAAAATCCTGAACGTTTTCTTTCAGGTAAGTTGCAAATTCTGCCGCTGTTACTTTTCTGCTGAAGGAATCCGGATCATCATTGTCAGGAAACATCAGCAACTTCACATTCATTCCTTCTTCCAATAATAGGGGAATGGCACGGTTACTGGCTTTTTGTCCGGCTTCGTCGCCATCGTATAACACCACCACATTCTTAG
>DAORJH010000314.1:0-3578 GCA_035438925.1 Bacteroidia bacterium
TAGGCCATGTGTGCCGCTTGTAATTTGACTGCCGTGGCTGAATCTTGATTTCTATTCGGACCTGCCTTTAAAAAGGCAATCACGTATTTTCGCATTCCGTAATCATCGGAGCCCAGCTTTTTAGCTAGTACTGCATCATATTCTTTCTTATCCTGACACAAGGAAACAAAAGAAATGCAAGTAAATAGAAGAACGAAAAAATATCTTTTCATTTTTTGAATTTACAGTCCTAAAAGTACCTCTTCCGGATTCTTACCACCGAACATCATACGCGTTGGATTCTCCAGCATTTCTTTCACTTTTACAAGGAAACCTACACTTTCTCTTCCATCGATGATACGGTGATCATAACTCAAAGCAACGTACATCATCGGTCGGATCTCCACTTTTCCGTTCACGGCCATTGGACGTTCAACCACATTGTGCATACCAAGGATCGCACTTTGAGGAGGATTAATGATAGGAGTACTCATCATACTTCCGAACACTCCTCCATTCGTAATCGTAAAGGTTCCGCCTTCCATTTCAGGAATGGTTAACTTACCGTCACGGGCTTTGATGGCCATTGCTTTTATTCCTAGTTCGATCTCAGCCAGACTCATCAATTCTGCATTACGCAATACCGGAACCATTAATCCTTTCGGTGCACTTACAGCAATTCCTATGTCACAATATTTATTGTAAACAATTTCTTCTCCATCTATCATTGCATTCACTGCAGGGAAATGATAGAGTGCTTCACAAACGGCTTTCGTGAAAAAGCTCATGAAGCCGATCCCACTCTGATGTACTTCTTTGAATTTATCTTTGTACTTCGCGCGGATCTCATAGATAGCGCTCATGTCTACTTCATTGAAAGTAGTTAACATGGCAGTTTCATTTTTCACGGAAACTAAACGCTTGGCTACTACTTTTCGCAAAGAGGTCATCTTCACTTTGTCCTTATCCCTTCCACCTTGCCAGCTATTACTTAATATTTTTGCTGCCGTTGGCAATCCGTTCGATAAAGCAGAAAGCACATCTTGTTTCGTGATCCTGCCGTCTTTACCACTGCCGTTCAATTGAGCAGATTTGATATTATTCTCTGCCATTATTTTTGAGGCAGCTACACTTGGTGTACCACTGGCGTACGTTTCAGCTTTTGTATTTTCAACTACTGCTGCTTTTTTAGGCTCTTCTTTTTTAGCTTCGGTTTTCACTTCTGCTTTGGTTTCTACTTTTGCCTTTGCTTCCGGCTTCACGGAAGTGTCTATCTTTACAACTACTTGTCCTACTTTAACGGTATCACCTTCTGCAGCGAGTACTTCAATCTTCCCGCTTTCTTCTGCATTTAAAGTCAATGTTGCTTTATCGGAATCAATTTCCGCTAACACATCATCTTTTTCTACTACATCTCCTGTGTTCTTTACCCAACGTGCAATAACTACTTCGGTGATAGATTCACCCGGACTTGGTACTTTTAATTCTACAATTGCCATAATATTTTTCTTTATCTGATTTCGTTAAATTTATTTTACTGTCACTTTTGCAAAGATGCCGGTCATGATCTCTTCATTTTCCATTGCATGACGCTTGGCGAATCCGGTTGCCGGACTGGCTGCCTCTTCTCTGCCAATGTATTTTAAGTTGAGTGAACGCAGATTTTTATCGACAAATCTCCACGGCCCCATGTTCTCCGGTTCTTCTTGTACAAAGAGGAATTCCTTTGCCTTGTTGTACTTTTTCAAGATGGCATCAACTTGTTTGGAAGGGAAAGGATACAATTGTTCTAAACGTATGAATGCAATATCATCACAACCTTCTTTTTCTCTTCTTTCTATCAGGTCGTAATAGATCTTCCCAGAGCAGAATGCAATGCGCGTTATTTTCTTTACGTCCACCTGTTCGTCAAGCACCTCTCTGAATTTGTTCTTAGTGAAGTCAGCGAGTTTGCTCACACAGCTTGGGTAGCGAAGTAATTTTTTTGGCGTGAAACACACCAATGGTTTTCTGAAATCTCTTTTTAACTGGCGACGAATGGCATGAAACTGCTGGGCCGGGGTAGTTGCATTGATGATCTGGAGATTGTTTTCCGCACATGCCTGTAAGAACCGTTCCATTCTGGCACTGGAGTGTTCCGGACCTTGCCCTTCATATCCATGTGGCAGTAAAATAATCAATCCGTTCATCCTTCTCCATTTGTATTCTGCCGAAGTTAAATATTGATCTATGATGATCTGAGCTCCGTTAAAGAAATCACCGAATTGAGCTTCCCAAATGGTAAGGGTATTAGGAGCAGCAAAGGCATAACCATATTCAAAACCAAGTACACCGTATTCGCTCAACAATGAATTGTAAATACCGATCTTTGTTTTATCACTCACGTTGTTCAAAGGAGTGTATTCTTCTTCTGAGTCCTCAATTTTGATGACTGCGTGACGATGAGAGAAAGTTCCACGTTCAACATCCTGTCCGCTGAAACGAACCGGAAAACCTTCGTGCATCAAAGAACCGTATGCGATCAATTCTCCCATGGCCCAATCGTAATTATCATTGGTGATCATTGCTTTTCTGTCCTCGAATACTTTCTGGATCTTATTGAAGAATTTCTTATCCTTGGGTAATTCTGTTGTTTTTTTAGCTATGTCTAAGAATATTTTTTCATCCACCTTCGTGTCGGGTGATTCTTCAAAATCTTTTTCACCTGCCATTTTGATCCCTTTCCAGTTTCCTTCCAGAAAAGAGGTGATCTTGGTGTTGGCCGTTTTCTTTGCTTCATCAAGATTGGAATCCAATTGCGCCTTGAATTCTTTTTCTATCTCTTTCGATTTTTCTGCCAAAGGTGATCCACTGTCGGCCAGTTTCTTTGTGTAAATTTCTTTTACATTGGGGTGAGTGGAAATGGCTTTGTAAAGTAATGGTTGTGTAAAACGAGGCTCATCCCCTTCATTATGTCCGTATTTACGGTAGCACAATACATCAATGAAAACATCACGGTGAAACTTCTGTCTGAATTCCATGGCAAGTTTCGCCACAAAACAACAGGCTTCTACATCATCTCCGTTTACGTGAAACACCGGACTCAAAACAACTTTTGCAACATCGGTGCAATAAGTAGAAGAACGGGCATCAACATAATTCGTTGTAAAGCCTACTTGGTTATTGATCACGAAGTGAATGGTGCCACCGGTCTTGTAGGCTTCCAGCTGACTCATTTGTAAAACTTCGTAAACAATTCCTTGTCCTGCAACCGCAGCATCTCCGTGAATGATGATAGGGCAGGCTTTAGAATGATCACCTTTATGTAAATTATCAATTTTAGCTCTAACAATTCCCTGCACTACAGGAGCCACTGTTTCGAGGTGAGAAGGATTAGGCGTTAAACTGATGTGAACTTTTTTCCCATTATCAATTTGATCGGAAGAATAACCCATGTGGTATTTTACATCTCCGTCAAACAGTGAATCTTCACTTGGTCTTCCTTCAAATTCCGTGAACACATCCTTGTAGGTCTTGTTCATGATGTTGGTAAGCACATTCAATCGTCCACGATGTGCCATACCGATAACATAATCTTCAATCCCTGTATCTACGCCCTG
>DAORJH010000315.1:0-3542 GCA_035438925.1 Bacteroidia bacterium
CTTCGCCGCGGCGAAGAACTACGTGGGCATTTAGTGCTCGTTCTATCCTTCGCCGCGGCGAAGAACTACGTGGGCATTTAATGGGGGACAAAAATACAAAAACTATTACAGAGTAAAAGTCCTAAATCTGGCAGATTGCAAATTTCAGTTCCTTTTTTTACTTACCTGAACACTAACCTTGTAAACTAAAAGCAAGCATAGAAACATTAGTCCAAGCATGCAATAACCCAAAACATTGAAATTCTGTAAAGGACTTCCTTTTTGCGGTTGCACAATGATCAGTCCGGCAAAGGTTGCAGCCAAACCGCCTGACATTTGCTGCAGAGAAGAATTGATGCTCATATAAGCTCCTCTATCGGCCGGCAATGGCACCGCCGAATTCAATGCCGTAGCAGGAACCATTCTGCTCATAATTCCCATAAATAAGATCATGTTTACAAGGGTCACAATCCAAACAGGATTAGGACCCATGTTGGTGTAAATTACGATCATGATACATGCAATGATGGTTCCGGTCGTGAATAAATGGAATTTCTTGAACTTATCACTTAATTTTCCAATCACAGGCATAATGATCATTGAAGAAAGACCGGTGAAAAGAAAGATGAGAGGCAATTCTTCTTGCTTGATCATCACGTTATTCACCAAAAAAGCCGAAGAAAAAGGCATGATCATAAAACCACCCATTGAGAGGAATGCAATGGCAAAGTATCCCCACAAATATTCCCGTTTGATCAATGTTTTCCATAGATGTTTCAGTGGACTCTTTGTCGTTTGAAGTTTTAAGTGTGCAGTTACCGGTTTTAATTTGGCAAGCAGCAATAATATCACTGCTGATGCAACAATAACAACCATGAAGAAGGAAGCGTTCCAGTTAAAACTTGTGGCGAGGAATAAACCCGCTGGTATTCCTAAGATCTGTGCTCCGGAAAAAGACATTTGTACAAATCCCATGACTCTTCCTCTTTGTTGAAGCGTAAAAAGATCGGCAACGATCGCCATGGAAATTGAACCAATCACTCCTCCAAACAATCCAGTGACGATCCTTGCGGTCAGAAGTGTTTCGTAATTAAAGGCCAGTCCACAGAAAACGGTTCCTAAAATAAATCCAGTGTAAAAAAAGACCAGTAATTTTTTTCGATCAAATTTATCGGCAAAACCTGCAGCAAGAAATCCGGAAATTCCGGCACTGATGGCATAAGCAGAAACAACCGATCCGAACTGTACAGTTGTCATATCAAGTGACTTCATTAGAATATCACCTAAAGGTGAAAGGATCATGAAGTCAAGAACGATGGTGAATTGAAGCAAAGCCATTAAAACGATAATGAACTTTTGATATGGAGTAAATGGTGTAAGGTTTTCGTTGTTCATTAAAAAGAATAAGGACGAAAATAATGATATAAATCCGTTTCTATCTTTCAGGCAAGATGAATCTTCTTGATTTTTCCAACAATTTACATTTATTCTGTTTTCCTCAAACTCTTAAACGACTGAGCAGTTTAAATCCTAAAACAATAGCAAAACAAACTGCTGTAAAAAAGACCATATCAATAAAAACACTTCCTTCTCCTTTTGCCCTGATCATGGAAGTTCCGATGATAAGAAAACTGATCAATATAGATAAGGCAAGTGTTTTTCCTGCTTGCCTGATCGAGCGCGTGAACATCTCCTGGTTTCCTAATTTGATATCATGCGTAAGTTTTCCGCTCTTAATGTTGTAAAGTATCTCGCTTATCTCATCAGGAAGTGAAGTTCCTAATTTCAGGTATTTCTTAACCGTTCTCAATAAGACTTCGCCTATTTTAGGTAAAGAGTATTGCTTCTTGATCAGATTTACAGCATAGGGCCTGATCAGTGATGAGATTGAGATCGATGGATCCAGTCTTAAGCCAACTTTCTCAATTGTTGCAATGGATTTAATCAGAAGGAAAATACTTGCCGGTATCTGCACGCCGTATTTTCGAATAATGATAAAACATTCATCAAGTATTAGAGAGATCTTCAAATGTTCGTAAGGAACGCCCTTGTATTTCTTCATTAATTCATTCAAAGAAAACTCCATATCCTCTACCTTGTTGAACTTGACATTTGTATTTAAAAGTAATATTGCTTCACAAAGTAATGTGCCGTCCTTCTGATCCAAAGCTCGAACGAACTTAGCCAGAAATTCCATTTGCGAAGGTTTGAGTGAACCTACCATCCCAAAATCAATGAGGCCAATCCGATTGTTTTCAAGAACAAACAGATTTCCCGCATGTGGATCGGCATGAAAGAATCCATGTTCAAATATCATTTTCAAGAAAACATCTACGCCGTTCTGAGCAATTTGTTTCTGATCCAGTCCCCGCCTGTTGATCTCTATCAGATCGTCCGGCGAAATTCCATCAATGTATTCGATCACCAATAAACGGGATGTTGAAAGTGCTTCATAGACTTTCGGGATTTTACAATGTGGCACATCCCTGAACATTTCGCCAAACCTTCTGGCATTGGCCAATTCGTTGGTATAATTCAACTCATTCCTCATCGTCTCTCCGAATTCCTGCACAATACCTTCTAAATTCATCACAATGAATTCCGGATATTCTTCTGAGATCTTATGCGCAATGTATTCAAGGATCTGAAGATCAAGTTTTATCTTCTCCTTAATATGTGGACGTTGAACTTTTACAACGACCACATCGCCATTCAATAAACGGGCCCTGTACACTTGTCCCATTGAAGCTGAGCCTATGCACACATAATCAAACTCACAAAAGACCTGCTCTAGCGGCGCGCTTAATTCTGATTCGATCAGCGACATGGCAATGTCATGATCAAAAGGTTCTGCTCCGGTTTGAAGTTTTTTCAATTCATACCGTAGTTTTTCTGAAATGATATCCGGCCGGTCTGCCAATATCTGTCCGAATTTCACAAAAGTTGGACCCAATTTCTCAAGCATCATTCTTAAACGCACCTGGGGAGAATGAATGATTCCGTTCTGTTTAAAACGTGAAGGAACCAGAAATAGCAAGAAACGGTGTTTACCGATCCAGCCGGTATAATAATAAGCGAAAACGATCCCCAGAATGTTCATTCCTCTGAAGAGGCGAAGAAAGAAGTTGTGTATCTTCAGAAATCCAAACATGTTTCGTTTTATTAGTCATTGTCCTGATTGATTGTACGGCGAATCTTATCTCCGGTTACATTTTTTATATACTATTTTTTGGATGTTAAGCTGTGTTAATGCTTATAAAGCAATATGAACTCATTCCAATCTGAAACAAAAAAATAATTGTAAATTTGCGTAGTGCCTAAAAACAAATGTGTCATATTCCTATTTTGCCTTTTAACCTGTGCTTTCAACCTGAGATCACAGGATCTGGGGGTCAATGAACTGCGTTTACAGCAGATGATCGAGAAAAAAGCCGATTACAACCGACAAAGCGGAGGTGGTTTGGATGGATATCGTATCAAGATCCATTTTGGGGTAGATCGGGAACAAGCCAAAGCTGTCAGAAATAGATTCTCGGCGAAATTTGCCACTTATGATACCTATG
>DAORJH010000316.1:0-3540 GCA_035438925.1 Bacteroidia bacterium
TGGCGTCAGTGGATGCATTCACAGTGGGCAATATGAATTGATCGATCCTGTCATCAATAAGATCTTCTTTTCATTGCTATCCATCAATCTGATCGATGGATTTCTGATACAACCCTTTATTTTTTCAAATTCAGTAAAGGCCCATCCTCTTGAAATTTTCATTGTAACGCTTATGGCTGCTATCATAGGTGGAATACCTGCTATGATCGTTGCCCTACCGGTTTACACCTTACTGAGGATCGTTGCGGGTGAATTTCTTACCCACCTGAAGTTCTTTCGCAAGATCTCTGAAAAGATCGATGATTAATCTGCATCGATTTGCTGCTTGAGTTCTTCAAACTCCTTTTCATCTATTTCGCTGCACATTTTCTCATAATGAAACAATAGATCATTGATCAAGTTCTTTTCCGGAAACTGTATTGCTTTGAGAGTTCTTAACTTTCGCTTACTCCCGATGATCAGAATTTCCTCCATCTCCAAAGCGTTTATAATTTTGAAATAACTAAGTCCGTTCTTATACTTTCTGTACTGAGGAAAAACAATATCTTGAGCTTTCATGTCACTTCCATTCTTAAAACAAGTTGCCTTGCATATTCATGAGCATTACAAAGATAATGCAGAAAAGTTATGTATTGTGCTTCCGGGAAAAAGAGGTGCTCTCTTTCTGAAACATCACCTGGCGGATGTGTACGGAAAAACGATCTGGCTACCGGAGATCATCAGTACGGAGGACCTGATCAATTCCATCAGCGAATTGAAAATTCCTGAAGAAATTGACCTGATCTGTCAATTATATGAAAGCTATTGTGCCTGTTACGGTGATAAAGCTGAACCTTTTGAAAGTTTTGCGAAATGGGGACAACTTATGTTGCAAGATTTCAATGAGATCGATCGGCACCTGGCAGACCCTGTTCAGCTATACGAGAACCTGGCCGAAATAAAAGAGATTGAAAACTGGAGTCTCTCCGGAGAAGAACTCACGGATTTTCAGAAAAATTACCTCGCCTTCATGCATACCCTAAGCGGGATCTACAAGAAATTCAGAGAGGGTCTGATAAAAGAAGGACTAGCTACACAGGGACTTTCGTACCGAATTGCAGTTGATAATTTATCCACGACTTCCTTTGCAGTGAACTTTGAAAAATTATTATTCTGTGGATTCAATGCCTTGAACACCGCGGAGATCAAGATCTTTTCTCACTTTCAGAAGACTGGTAAGGCAGAATTACTTTGGGACGGAGACCCCTACTATTTCAATAATGAAGATCACGAAGCAGGATTATTCTTGAGACGAAACCTAAAGACCTTTCCACAGAAAGATACTATGTTCTTCTCTGAACATTTTAAGGAGAAGAAGCAAATAGACGTGTATAGTGTGCCGAAGCAAATAGGACAAGCACTTACCGTGAAACAAAAAGTACAGGAATACATCGACAGAAACGTTCCGCTTGACAAGGTTGCCATTGTATTGGCAAATGAGAAATTACTTTGGCCTGTGCTCCGGCAATTGCCCGAAGAAGTGAAGCACGTGAACATTACAATGGAATATCCTTTGAAATTCACTTCTACTTATGCATTGTTGAATTCATTGATCAATTTACAACTTGCCTATTCGAAGCAAGAAAAAAAGAACAAACACATTTATCACCGGGATCTCATCTCCTTGTTGAAGCAACCCCTTTTCAATGCTTTGATAAAAGCAAGAAAAAGCAAATTGGATCTCTCGGAAATTCTTCGAAAGATCCAGCAAAGGAATATAGCTTTCATAGGCTCTGCTCAATTGAAAGAATTCTTCGGAAATGATGATGAATTGATCTTTTCATTACTCTCTCCCTCTCAGAATAACCTTGCCTTTTGCCAATATTTATTACAAGTACTTTCTGATCTGCTGAAATATTTCGCAGAGCAGGAATGGAAAAATGAATCCATACTGGAATCAGAATACATCAGTATACTGATCCGTAGTCTTAACAGAATAAAACAAACGCTTGAGACCTACACTTATTTTCACGACATAAAAGCCTTTAAGCAATTATTCACTCAGAGCGCAGGCACCAGCACAGCTCCATTTATTGGAGAACCCTTGCAAGGTCTGCAACTCATGGGTGTACTGGAAACAAGGACACTGGATTTTGAACATGTTATTCTCGTGAATGTAAATGAATCCGTACTTCCTGCCGGTAAATCCGTTAATTCCTTCATTCCAAACGATCTCAAAAGAGCATTTGGACTTCCTTTATTCACGGATAAAGATGCCATTTACTCTTACCATTTTTACCGATTGCTTCAAAGAGCGAAAGAAATAACGATTACTTACGACAGTGAAACCGATACATTTGGTAAAGGAGAAAAAAGCAGGTTCATTTCTCAACTTCAACTGGAGTTGAAAGCCTATCAACCGGCAACAGAGATCCGCGAATTTACAGCCGATGCTGCAGGTAAACTCAATATTCTAAAAGATGTTATTCAGATATCAAAAACAGAACAAAGTTTGATGAGGATCTATGAAAAAGCTACTAAAAACGATATCTACAGTGGCCTTTCTCCTTCTGCACTCAACACCTTTAAAGATTGTTCACTTAAGTTTTATTTTCGCTATGGAGCCGGACTAAAAGAAAATGCTAACGTTGAAGAAAATGCTGAAAGCAATACCTTCGGATCCATTCTTCATTTAAGTCTGGAAGAACTTTACAAAGACCTGATCAATCTTGTACTCAAAAAATCAGATCTCGAAAAGAAAAAAACATCGGTAAAAGACACAGTGAACAGTTCTTTTCTCCGTTTTTTCGAGACCAGTGAGATCAGAGGAAAGAACATCATACAGGCAGAAGTCATCAATTCCTATGTGAATCGCCAACTCAATAAAGACATAGATTACTGTGAGAAGAATTCACTCACACTGAAAGAACTTGAAAAGGAATTCAGTTATTCCATTCCAATTGAAATAGGAGGAGAATTAAAAGAAGTGTTCATTAAGGGAAAAATGGACAGGATTGATACCGATGGCAAATACCTGAGAATTGTGGATTACAAGAACTCTGTCAAAAAAGAAGATGTATTTGAATACAACGGAATGGATCCTTTGTTTCATGATAAAGACTACACCAAACAATTCCAGCTATTCATGTATGCGTGGCTGATCTACCGTAATGGATATACAATCGCAGCGAATTTAAGACCCTGCATACTTCCCTTCAAAAAACATTACCACGATACGGAATATATCTTAAAGGATAAAACCATACTCACCTTTACAGAAGAATTGTTGAATGAATTTGAAGGAGCACTAAAAACTTTCATTCAAAGCATCTTTGACAAAAGAACAAGTTTTAATCAGACGGAAGATGAAACCATCTGTCAGTATTGTGAATTCGAACCCATTTGCCTCAAAAATCTCAAGAAATCGAAATGACCGATTGTACAAATTACAAAGATATTTGCATATAAACAAGGTATGCATCATTTTAAAAATCGATGGAAAAAGCTATTTTTGAAACAACTATTATCTAAGTAATGAAAACTGAATTGATCAACAAGCTG
>DAORJH010000317.1:0-3527 GCA_035438925.1 Bacteroidia bacterium
TATTCTCCCCGCAGTTATTCAGCGTAACATTCTGGAAAACCCGGGATGGTACACAGCTTACACTCCTTATCAGGCAGAGATCGCACAGGGAAGACTGGAAGCCATCTTAAATTTTCAAACCATGGTGATGGATCTTACCGCAATGCCAATTGCCAACGCAAGTTTGTTGGATGAAGGAACTGCTGCTGCTGAAGCTGTATTTATGTTTCATAGCAACAGAAGCAGAGAGAAACAAAAGAACAATGCGAATAAATTATTTGTGAGCAATGGCGTATTCCCTCAAGTGATCGATGTAATCCTAACTCGTTGCAGTCCGGTCGGCATTGAAGTTGTTGTTGGTGATGTTGCCACAGCTAATTTGGATGCATCTTACTTTGGGCTGATTCTTCAGTATCCTGACCTTAACGGTGAAGTAAATAATTACAAAGCGCTGGCCGAAAAATGCAAGGCTACGGAAATTCAGATCGCTGTAGGCACAGATCTACTTGCCTTAGCATCTCTAACACCTCCGGGAGAATGGGGAGCAGATGTGGTTTACGGAAATTCTCAGCGATTTGGTGTACCATTAGGTTATGGTGGTCCACATGCTGCATTCTTTACCTGTCATGATGAGTACAAGCGATTAATTCCTGGACGTATCATTGGAGTTTCAGTAGATGCAGAAGGAAATCAAGCCTTGCGTATGGCATTGCAAACACGCGAACAACACATTAAACGCGATAAAGCAACTTCGAATATCTGTACTGCGCAGGCCTTACTTGCCATCATGGCCGGAATGTATGCAGTTTATCATGGAAAAAATGGGATAAAAGCAATTGCTGATCAGGTTCACGGAAACACAGCCTTTATTGCTTCCGAACTGAAAAAACTCGGTTTCGAAATAAAGACCAAGTTGTTCTTCGATACAATTGTAGTGAATGCAGATACCAAAAAACTGAAAACACTTGCTGAAGCAAAAGAGATCAACTTCAGATACATTGATGACAAACATGTTTCAATTTCCTTAGATCAAACGGCAGAAGAAGAAGATGTGAATGACATTCTGAATATCTTTGCTTCGCTAGCAGGAAAAAGTTACTCCAGTAAATACGGACAACTGAACATCATTCAGGGAACATTTGCTGAGCGTAAATCTTCTTTCTTAACACATCCTGTATTCAATTCGTATCACAGTGAAAGTGAGATGATGCGTTATATCAAAAGGTTAGAGAACAAAGATCTTTCTCTCGTGCATTCCATGATCTCTCTTGGATCCTGCACAATGAAACTGAACGCAGCGAGCGAATTATTACCATTAACATGGCCGGAATTTGCAAATATACATCCGTTTGTTCCTTCGGAACAAGCTTTAGGATATGCGGAGATCATTAGCACTCTTGATAAAGATCTAAGTAACATAACAGGATTCGCCAGAATGAGTTTTCAACCCAACTCCGGTGCGCAAGGTGAATACGCTGGTTTGATGGTGATTCGTCAATATCATCTGGACAATAATGGAAAAGACAGAACAGTTGCTTTGATCCCTCAGTCGGCTCACGGTACTAATCCTGCAAGTGCTGCAATGGCAGGGATGGATATCGTTGTTGTAAAATGTGATGAGAAAGGAAATGTTGACATGGCCGACCTCAAGACAAAAGCTGAACAACACAAGGATAAATTAAGTTGTATCATGATCACTTATCCAAGTACTCATGGTGTGTATGAAGAAGGGATCACCGAGATCACCAAGATCATTCATGATAATGGTGGATTGGTATACATGGACGGTGCCAACATGAATGCACAAGTTGGATTAACATCTCCCGGAAATATTGGCGCGGATGTTTGTCATTTGAATCTGCACAAAACCTTCGCCATTCCACATGGTGGTGGCGGACCCGGCATGGGACCAATTGGTGTGGTTGAAAAACTTGTACCGTATTTACCTTCTCATATTATTGTGAATACAGGAGGAAAAAAAGGAATTCATGCCGTTAGCTCTGCACCTTTTGGAAGTGCATTGATCCTATTGATCAGTTACGGATACATCAAAATGCTTGGAGCAGATGGATTGAAAGAAGCTACCGAAACAGCGATCCTAAATGCGAACTACATGAAAGAAATACTCAAAGATCATTATAAAATTCTTTATACAGGCAGCAAAGGAAGATGCGCGCATGAAATGATCCTTGATTGCAGTGATTTCAAAATGGCAAGTAATGTGGAAGTAGCCGACATGGCCAAACGATTAATGGATTATGGATTTCATGCTCCAACCGTTGCATTCCCAGTGGTAAATACATTAATGGTTGAACCTACTGAATCAGAATCGAAAGCTGAATTGGATCGTTTCTGCGAGGCGATGATCACTATAAGAAAAGAGATCCAAGAGGTAATTGACGGAAAAGCAGATAAAGTGAACAACGTAATCAAAAATGCGCCACATACCGCTAAGTTGGTGATCGCAGATAAATACGATAAACCGTATAGTCGTGAGAAAGCCGCATTCCCGCTTCCGTGGGTCAAAGCAAATAAATTCTGGCCTAGTGTTGCAAAGGTTGATAATGCATATGGAGACCGAAACCTTGTTTGTTCCTGTGCTCCAATAGAAGCGTACATGGAAAAGGCCGAAGCCTAAATTTAAAACCCCGGAAATCCCGGGGTTTTTTTCTTTCTGATTTAGTTGTATCTTGTATTTCAATTTTATCAGGTGAATTCTTCGCAAAAAAGATCGACTATGTTATTCCTGCGCTTTGCTCTTGGATCTTTCAATGGAAACTCTCAGAACAATAAAATGGACTCATTGAAAAGCGTATGGCAAAATGTTTCCTGTCTTGACACAACAAGAATGCATGCTGCCTTGCTTGAAAGAACAATCGAAAGAACTGGAAATAAAATTCAAACAAAAGATAAGAGAATTGGAACAGGTAGATGATGTTTGAGTGATTAGGATAAGAATATAATCAAATAGATATTAAAATAATTGAGTAAAACGGATGAAATAAAAAAAACACCGATCTCTGTATTTGTTACTGGATGCATTGCTTCTGTCTTTATTGCAATCGGTGCATTTTTTAAAATGATGCATTGGCCGGGAGCGAGCCAGGCCTATATTATCAGTTCGATCAGTTTTATACTGTTGTACATGCCCCTTTGGCTCATCTATGAGTTTAAGAAAGAAAAATGGCTGAGCACCCTCTATCAATTCGTCATTCTTCTATTGACCGGATTAACCTCCTTTTTCAAAACCATGCATTGGCCGGGCGCCGGCATTCTTTTTAATCTTTGGATGGGAACACTCCTTTATATTGTTCTACCGGTCTCTATTTACCAATTATTTCGTTCCGGAAAAAGACCACTTTCTTCTTTTCACACAATTGTGACGTTTTTTTTGATTGGAAGCATGCTTATTGGTGGAATTAACGGTGCAAAGTCAGGAATGGTGACGCTTTCCAAAACCTATTCCAAGAATACAGAAAAGATCACGGAATCATTTAGAAAGACAAGTCACCGCAATGAGAAATTATACCAGGCATTCGAAGCAACAG
>DAORJH010000318.1:0-2645 GCA_035438925.1 Bacteroidia bacterium
GCTTCATGTTTACGAAAAGACAGGAGAAGAAAGCTATGAGGCACTAAATACGCTTACAAAACAAACTGAAAAAGAAAGTGGTGTTCCAACTGAGTTCATGAA
Source organism: Bacteroidia bacterium (assembly GCA_035438925.1). Lineage (GTDB taxonomy): Bacteria > Bacteroidota > Bacteroidia > B-17B0 > Aurantibacillaceae > Aurantibacillus. The sequence continues at coordinate 103 of DAORJH010000318.1, forward strand.
TGTGAAGGGAGATATTTATGATGAAACGGATCGCGTTGCGGAAGAAATTGGAGCAACTCTTATCATTGCCGGTTTAGAAAGTCATATGCGTTTTAGAAATATTGTCGGTTCAAGTGCAAGTAAATTGATCAGAAAAGCTCCTTGTCCGGTTATTACGATTCGTGGGTCTGAACACCGAGATGGCATAGAACATATTTTATTACCGCTTGATCTTACGGATGAGACACGCGAAAAAACGGATGCAGCCGTTCAGTTTGCTCAGTATTTTGGAGCAAGTGTACGTATTTTAGGTGTATTTGATGCCAAAGATGCAGCTTACGAAAATAAACTGCTTGCTTATTGTCACCAGGTTAAGCAATTCATTAAATCAAAAGGAATTTCATGTACCAACAAAACGATTCCTGCAACCAGTGTTGCGGAAACGGTTGTGGAATACGCCAATAAAATTGAAGCTGATCTTATCATGATCATGAACAAGCCTCATCTGGGAATTGGAGATTTCTTTGGTGGAACCGATACACAGAAAATTGTTGACATAAGCAATATTCCGGTGATGACCATTCAACCTTTAAAGAGGGAAAGCGTTACGCATTTCGGGACCGGACTTTAAACCTAAACCTTACTAAAAAATAAAACCAAAGCCGTCAAATTAAAATTGACGGCTTTTTTTGTACATTCATACTAGGAATAATTTATTGAACACAAGTAGTCTGAAATATCTTTTACTGATCCTATTCACTATTTCAATAGGTAAGGTGAATTCACAATACAGTGATCTCGATTCGCTCAGAAAAATGGCTAACTCCCATCACCTAAAAGATGTTTGGCAAGGGGAGGCATTCATGAATAAATACAATTTGGCTTTAGTAAAGGCAGATCGATTTTATGACGAAAAAAACTATGCAACATCTTATCGTTATTATCACGAATTGTTTTTAATAAATCCTGAAAACGACATGCTTGCCTTCAATGCAGCTTGCTGCTTTGGTTTACAGGGAAAGGCTGACAGTGCCGTTTTAGAACTTAAAATGAAATACAAATTATCAGGTAGAAATGTAAGATGGAAAGAATTAAAAGATATTCTAAACGACAAAGATTTCTTACTTATAAAAGATTCTGAAATATGGAAGAACTACCTGGAAGAGCTAAGGAAAATGACCGTAGCCCAGAATAGCAGTTTTACATGGGGAATCCTTTTTGGAATCATGGTCGTGCTTATGTTTTTCAATTTATTTCTAGGCATTACGATCAAAGACCGTACCTATTTGTATTACGCCCTACTCTCTTTTATACTGCTTCATTTTGAAGCGATACGCACACCTGCATTTGGTGACTTTATAGAATACAATATCAGCGAATTGAATTATTTAGGTTGGATCCGATATCCCTTTCCTTTTCTTGTTTCTTCTTTAACGATAGCCTATATTCTTTTTGTAATTTCCTTTCTCAAAATTAAGGAGGTTCTTCCCAAATCTCTACCAGTTCTGAAATTCATACTTCTTCTTTTCTCATTGAACTGCGTCATGTCTGTTTTTTACAGTCATCATGTTATTGCTAAAGGTTTTGAAATATTTACTTTTGCAATTTTTATTTATCTTTTCAATTTAGCCTTAGAATGCTGGTTAAAGAAAAAATACAAACCTGCTCGTTTCTTTGTTCTGGCTAGTGCTGCACTCACCCTCTCATCGCTTATACTTCTCTTGCAACGTTTTGGAATTGATCTTTATTTCAAAATAGGAGAATTAAGGCCTGACAATGTGGGAGTCATCATTTTTATGACACTACTATCATTTGCGCTTGGAGATAAGATCAATATTCTAACTCGTGAAAGAGCAGAAGCGCAAGAAAAAGCACTGGAAGTTCTAGAACAGAAAGTGAAAGAAAGAACATTTGAATTAGAAGAAAAGAGTAAGATCATTGAAGAGAAAAATCAGGATATTTTGGCAAGTATACACTATGCACAAAGAATCCAGAAAGCACATCTACCTACTGAAAAATATCTCAGAAAAATTTTCACTAAATTCCAAAAAGACTGAATTCGATCACACATAAATGTTTCGCCCTGATATTGCTCATTTTTTGTTCTAAATTAAACGCACAAAAGAACAGCAAAACGATACTTGATTCAAAGACTAAAAAACCGATTGAATATGCAATTGTCAGTTCAAATGACAAGAAATTAAAATTGATTAGTAATAAAGATGGAAAAGTGATCCTCATCTCCGATCCTTCTACCCGTTCTTTCAGCTTTTATAGAATGGGCTATAGTGAACGTGTTCTTGAAATTCCAGTCCTTGAGAAATTAGACACGATCTATCTCGATCAACTGGCGATCGAACTGAGAGAAGTAGATATCACAACGAAGATGTTTGACACCATTGTTCACGACAAGCGTTTTTATGTGGATGATTACGTTCATTTACCGAACGGACAATTTCTGCTCCTCACATCTATTATCAATGTTCCCGGATTCGAGGTCGTTTATTACCGTAAAGGAAAAGGCATCCTTCAAAGAAAAAAAATGAAGAACGAATCGGGAGAAG
>DAORJH010000318.1:2655-3518 GCA_035438925.1 Bacteroidia bacterium
GATTGTTTTGGTAATTTTCATCTGGTGACCGACCAATATTCAAGACAGCTTTTTTTCAATTCCGATACCTCATTTGAATTTCTTCCAAAATACAACAGAAGTAGATTTGACAGTACATTGGCAAGATGTTCACTGAATATGAAAGATGGAATTCTGGCAACCACGGGAAGATCACAACTAGTAATGAAAAGGGAATATTTCGATTCAAAGATCAATGATCCATTTCTTACTTATTATAAGATCGCTAATGGCCATAGAACGGCTTTCTATACCTCCGTCTATAATGAGAAATTAATGGAAATGCTCAAAGACCAGGAAGGCGGAATGGTCAGCCAGAACGGCGCAATAAAGGCAATTGGAGGCCGAGGAAGAAGTCAACAGGCGATTGAAGCCGACCATCAGCTTTTCTATTCGCAGATCGCAAAAGCGGTCTATGCCCCCGTATTCTTGCGGAGAGATACAGTGATCATCTTTAATTTTCAGGAAGAACTCATTGTTTTTATGAATCAGGATGGAAAAATCTTACGATCAGTTAAGCTAGATCCAAAGTCGTACTCTTCCATGCGTGATTTTAATGTACTTTTTGATGAAGTGAGTGGGTATTTTTACATCTATTCCAAAGAATTTGACAAACGAACATTGAACCGACTCGACCTTAACACAGGCAAAGCAATTAAAAAGATAAAACTTGAAAAGATCTTCGCTGGTAAGATCAGTGTGTACAACAATAGCATTTATTACCTCGTGAAAGAAAGAGAATGGGATGATACGGCTTATCTTTATGAACTAAAGATCTGATTTAAATTCTTTGGTGATCAGAAAAATTCAAAAAGAAGATAATCCCTCCTTGGCATCTCTGATAC
>DAORJH010000319.1:0-3508 GCA_035438925.1 Bacteroidia bacterium
ATTTTCACCGGAAATTATATTTTAAATGAGAATATTCATGGTTTAAAGACCAGACTGGATGAAGTTAATTCACTTAATAAGGAAGAGTTAAAAGAATACTATAAAAAAGTGTTGAACAATGGTGAAATGTCCTTAAAAGGTGGAGGAGGTTTAGGAATGATCGATATTGCCAGAAAAACTGGTGAAAAATTAGGCTATAATTTTTTGGAAATTGACAATAAAGTTTCTTTCTTTACATTAAATATTAAAGTAACACAGCAACAAATATAAAATAAACAAAAAATACAATTATGGATAAGTATTCAATTGAAGGCACACCAAAGACACCAAGTATCACTTTCGATCTTGCAGGTGGAGTATTAGAAATTAAAGGGCGTTCTATCCCTGAGAATTCTATTGAGTTTTATAAACCTTTGGTTGACTCATTAGATAAGTATTCATCAGCAGCAAAATCTGCTACTACAGTGAATGTACAATTGGAGTATTTTAACACTTCATCTTCCAAGTGTATTCTTGATGTATTTAAGAAATTAGAAGGAATTCATAAGGGTGGAAGTGCTGTTACAATTAACTGGCATTACGAAGAGGATGATGAGGATATGCTGGAGGCAGGCGAAGATTATCAGGCAATTATCAATGTGCCGTTCAAAATGGTAATGGTTGCTGAATAATCAGTATTTTCAACAGAATTAACCCCCGCTAAACGGGGGTTTTTTATTATATTTGCTCTCCTAAAATCAAGAATATGCCGAGTAAAATCAAAGAATTATTGGGCTCGAATGCCGATAATTTACTGAATCATACATGTAAGACAATTTCAAAAGACAATATTCACCTTCCGGGGAACGATTTTGTTGACAGGATCTTCGCCGGTTCTAACAGAAATCCTCAGGTGCTACGAAGTCTGAATCAATTATACAATACTGGACGCTTATCAGGCACCGGTTACATGAGTATCCTTCCGGTAGACCAGGGAATAGAACACAGTGCAGGCGCAAGTTTTGCTCCGAATCCCATTTATTTCGACAGTGAAAATATCGTTAAATTGGCTCTAGAGGGCGGATGCAATGCCGTTGCTTCAACGTATGGCGTATTGGGGTCGGTGGCGCGAAAATATGCACATAAGATCCCTTTTATTGTAAAGATCAATCACAACGAATTCATCAGCTATCCAAATAAATTCGATCAGATCATGTTTGGTACCATCAAAGATGCCTGGAACATGGGTGCTGTTGCGGTTGGCGCAACTATTTATTTTGGTTCCCCTGAAAGCGGAAGACAGATCATTGAAGTGGCAAAGGCTTTCGAAAAGGCGCACGAATTAGGTATGGCTACCGTATTGTGGTGTTACACAAGAAACAGTGCATTCAAAAAAGATGGTGTGGATTATCATACAGCAGCTGATCTTTCTTCGCAAGCAAATCATTTGGGTGTTACTATTCAGGCTGACATTATCAAGCAGAAATTGTCAGATAAAAATGGAGGTTATTTGGCGACCGGTCATGGTAAAACGCATCCAAAAGTTTACAGCGAACTAACAACAGATCATCCGATCGATCTTTGCAGGTATCAGGTAGCCAATTGCTATATGGGACGAATGGGATTGATCAACAGTGGAGGAGAAAGTAAAGGCGCAGGTGATCTAGCAGAAGCCGTAACAACAGCCGTGATCAACAAACGTGCAGGTGGACAGGGTTTGATAAGCGGAAGAAAAGCTTTTCAAAAGCCTGTAAAAGAAGGAGTAGAATTATTGAATGCTATTCAGGATGTTTATCTTGACAAGACGATCACTATAGCTTAATTAAATGTTGAATTATAAATGTTGAATTTCTTCATTTATAATTTGTAATCATAATATTTGAAATATGGGTTGGTTTAAACGATTAAAGGAAGGGATCACCACTTCAACAAAGGAGAAGAAAGAAACACCGGAAGGTCTTTGGTACAAATGTCCTTCCTGCAAGAAAATTCATACTTCTGCTGATCACGTAAACAACAAATACGTTTGTTCTGAGTGTGGATATCATGAGCGAATTGGAAGTAAAGAATATTTTGAAGTTATTTTCGACAACAACGCATTCACTGAGTTGCATGAGAATCTGGTAAGTGGCGACCCTTTGGAATTTAGTGATACCAAAAAATACACTGACAGATTAACGGATTCGATCAAAAAGACCGGACTAAAAGATGCTTTGAGAAGTGGTTACGGAAAAGTACATGGAAATGACCTTGTGATCTGCTGTATGGACTTTTCTTTTATAGGCGGAAGCATGGGAAGTGTGGTGGGAGAAAAGATCGCCAGATCAATCGATTTTTGTATTAAAACCAACACACCTTTGCTTATCATTAGTAAAAGTGGCGGAGCCCGTATGATGGAAGCAGCCTTCAGTCTCATGCAAATGGCAAAGACTTCAGCTAAATTGAGTCAGCTTGCTCAAAGCAAGATACCATATATCTCTTTATTGACAGATCCTACAACCGGAGGTGTAACAGCCAGTTATGCTATGCTGGGTGATTTGAACATAGCAGAGCCGGAATCATTGATCGGTTTTGCCGGTCCAAGGGTTGTTAAAGAAACGATCGGAAAGGATCTGCCTAAGGGATTTCAGACAGCAGAATTTGTCTTAGAACATGGATTTTTAGACAAGATCATCTCTAGAACAGAGCTCAAGGATAAATTGGGATCTCTTCTGAAAATGTTAAAAAACTGAGGTCTTTTAGATAAATTGGCCAATAGCGCCTACCAAGTCTTCCAAATCCACCAACCTTTTATTATCTTTAATCGTATATACTTAAGGGGAAAGGTGTTTCCTATTGTAAGTAATACCCCGTAACGAATAAAGTATGAATATTCAGCCGCAATTAATAGCATCCTGCATTAAACGCGACCGTAAGGCCGAATATGAACTTTATAAGAATACCTATAGCTATTTGATGAGTATCTGTCTTCGCTACACCCGCGATAAAGATACGGCCTCTGCTGTTCTTAATATGGGATTTCTGAAGATCCTCGCCAATCTTGAAAAATACAATCTGGCCATACCTTTTAAAGTCTGGATCAGAAAGATCATGGTGAACACATTGATCGATGAATACAGAAAGATAAAAAGAGAGAGAGAGAAAGTAACTTACGTTGAAGAGTATTATGATTCAAGCGATCATTCAGAATTAAATGAAGCGATCGGGCGAATAGACTGTAAGCAAATTTATGAGTTGATAAATCTCCTTCCTGAAATGAGTAAACAGGTGTTTAACCTGTTTGTAATTGACGGATATTCTCATAAAGAGATCGGCGATATGCTGGGTATAAGTGAAGGAACTTCAAAATGGCACCTGAACGCAGCACGAACGCGATTAAAAGAACAATTAATAGAAAAGAATATTGTAACAACAACCCTGTAAAATGAATTTAGACGATAAATTTGACAAGACGATCAAACAGAAGATCAGTGAAGCTGAATTTCCATTTGATGAAAGCAATTGGGAAAAAGCCAGTCGCATGATAGAT
>DAORJH010000320.1:0-3504 GCA_035438925.1 Bacteroidia bacterium
TTTAAAGAGAGAATATGCTTATATTTTTTCAGAAGAGAAATATCCCGGTATACCTGAGATCGAAGTTTTCACCATTCACGATGAACCTTTTTATGTCGGCGATCTTTTCATAGAACCCATCAACGTTTTACATTATAAATTACCTGTAAAAGGATTCAAGGTAAAAGGACTAGCTTATATAACAGATGCAAACTTCATTAGTGAAGAAGAAAAAGGTAAATTAAAAGATCTGGATGTTCTCATCCTGAATGCTCTCCGAAGAGAACCACACGTTTCTCACTTTACTTTTTCACAGGCCCAGGAATTGGTAGCAGAATTAAAACCCAAGAAGGCTTATTTTGTTCACATGGCACATCAATTAGGATTGCATGAGGAACTCAATAAAGAATTACCGAAAAATATTGAATTGGCATTTGACGGATTACAAATAGTACTCTAATATGAAACAATAAAGTACATTGGCAGAACAGATCATCATAAATACTAGCGACAAGGAATCCATTTACAAGGAATTAATGCCTCAATTAAGAGCTTTGCTGGAAGGAGAATATGACCTGATCGCGAACATGGCTAATTTTTGTGGAGCTTACAAAGAAGCTTTTCATATTCTTTGGGTAGGATTTTATGTCGTGAAAGGAAATGAATTAGTTTTAGGACCTTATCAGGGACCTATTGCTTGCACACGCATTCAGAAAGGAAAAGGCGTATGTGGTACAAGCTGGAAGAAAAAAGAAACGATCATTGTTCCGGATGTAGATGCGTTTGAAGGACACATATCCTGCAGTTCCTTAAGTAAAAGTGAGATCGTTGTTCCACTATTCAACAAGAAAAAAGAAGTGATTGCAGTTTTGGACATCGATAGCAGCGAAATGAACACTTTTGATACTACCGATCAGAAATTTCTTGAAGAAATGGTACAATTGATCCGATTCTGAGATCACATTTCCCACCAGGAAGCTTTTATACCAAGATATACCCCATCTGACCTGAATTCCAATGGATAAGTCTTCAATGAAAATGCACCACCTGAAGTTGCTTTTCCTGTTTTAAGATCAAAAGAGTAACGGTGAATCGGACAGATCACTTCATTTTTTGGACTGCAAGTTCCCATGCTTAAACTTGCTCCGTTATGAGGACATCGGTCATTGAATGCAAAGATCCCTTCTGCAGTTCTAGTCACACATATTTTTTCTCCTTTGATATGCATTTGAATGATGGCACCACTCCGAAGATAATCACTTTCATTTTCTTCCTTCTCAAAGATCTTATGCCAATGATAAGCCATTTAGATCAGATCATTCATAGAGTAAACCCCTGTTTTTCCTTGCAAAAATTCCGCAGCGATGACAGCCCCCAAGGCAAAACCTTTACGACTGTGCGCTTTGTGCATGATCTCAATATCATCAATGGAAGAATGATATTTTACAATATGTGTTCCCGGTACTTCGCCTTCTCTTTTGTCAACGATATGAAGTGTGTCAGGTGCCTTCTCATCAATGCTCCACTTTTCTTTTCGCTTTACTTTATTCAATATCTGATTTGCCAATGAAATAGCTGTCCCGCTGGGTTTATCCAACTTATGAATATGATGAATCTCTTCCATACTGATATCGTAATCTTCGTACTTATTCATCAATTCAGCTAAATAACTATTCAGTTTAAAAAAAAGATTCACCCCTACACTGAAATTGGTTGCATGAAACAAAGAGCCTCTGTTTCCCTCGCAATGAGCAATGATCTCATCAAACTTATCATACCATCCTGTTGCGCCAACTACCACCGGTAAATGCGCATTGAAGCATTTATAGATGTTCTCCACTACTGTGTGTGGTGTACTGAATTCGATCGCCACATCAGCCTTTTTTAAATTGACAATATTCATCTCATCCTGATTGTCTTTATCGATCTTAAGAATGACCTCATGTCCCCTTTTTAAAGCGATCGCTTCGATCTCTTTTCCCATTTTACCGTAACCAATCAATGCTATTTTCATGACTATTTGAATTTTAATTTAATACTGATACCTGCTGCAAATGACGTGTTTCCATTTGAAGGAAAACAGACTTCTTCCCATGGTTTTATCTGCAAACTGAGATCATCGCTCACATCAAATGTTTTTAAGTGTGCATCTACATTGGCATCAATGATATTTAAAACATAAACTGCAGCAAGACCGATCACACTAATATCGCGAAATTTTCTGTATTTTGTTTTGTACACTAACAATTGATCGCCACTTAATCCGGTGTTGTTCACAGTGGTAGAATCCCCATCGTACTCTGCCTTCAAATATTTACGCGCCACATTGTACTGGCTATTATAGAATCCAAACATATAACCAAAGCCACCTAAACCGGCATAGATGATCGGTAGTTTCCAGTATTTCTTATTATAAACTTGACCCGCTCCCGGTAGGATCGCGCTCAAAATGGTTGCCTTTCTTGCAGAGGCATAGATCTTTTTTTTGTCGATCTTTTTTAATGAACTATCCTTGGGAGTAAACACCACAGCAGAATCGCGAACCTGCGCAAATGAAAATACAGAGGTCAGAATAAGAATTCCGGCTATGAATGAACGAATGAACATGAATTTACTTTATCAGGTCTTTGAGCTTGGTGTGACCCAACTCTGAGTTCATTAAACTTTCTAATTTACCCATCATAGCATTCACGTGCTTAAGTTCTTCGGAATCGTTAATAGGAATAAAATTCACACCCTTTTTGTCCAGCGAATCAAACAAGAATTTAACATCAAATCTGCTTTCAGTTACTCCGGGTTGGTACACAATTTCTTTGTCGTCATCGGTCTTCACTTCCACCAACACACCACACTCCACAAATTCATTGAGCATATTCTTTGCCAATTTGGTTGGAAGGTCCAATATCGTTGCAATCTCTGCAGCCGTTAAGGACTTCTCTCCCGAATAGAATCGCTTCGCAATTAAATTAGTGATGAGAAGAGAGATCACGCGTTTGTATCGGATACTTAGGTTTTTAATATCCTCTGCTAACTCAAATTTATCTGCATTCTGATTAGCATAGGCAATCTGTGCACCGAACAACACAATGTACCAGGTATACTGAACCCAGATCAAGAACAAGGGTAAAGCGGCAAACCCACCATAAATAGCACTTACTCGACTTGACCCCACCTGAAACTTAACGTAGCCCCAACCGAGTAATTCAAAAAGAACGGTGGCAATGATAGCTGCCATAAACGCTGCTTTGAAAGTTACTTTCGTATTTGGCAGGGCCATATAAATAAAAGTAAATACTCCAGCCACGAGTAAGTAAGCAAATGTGTTGACAAGAAATACGCTGATGACACTCATTTCAAAAAAGTTACCCATTTTAGTTTGCACGGCCAGTGTCAAACCTCCAGAGACCATAAATAGAATTGGTCCAACCAGCATGATCGTAAGATAATCCGTGATCTTACGAACCCAGCTTCTTCCTCTTTTTATCTCCCATATCTGATTGAAGATCTCTTCAATACTCACCAATA
>DAORJH010000321.1:0-3501 GCA_035438925.1 Bacteroidia bacterium
CGTCGTAATGTTCTTTTCGGAACGGACGAAGGATTTCGTATGTCTGCTCTTCACTCGCACCTTTAGAGAATAAAAAACGCTCAACCGACTCAATATCATCGCCGGACTTCAAACGATTACTTGCAGTTGCTTTCAGTTCTTCAATAAATTGTAATTCTGATCCTTCCATTTGGAATAACCAAAATACAAAAGTTTTCTTTTTCTCTGAATGACATTCATCATGATGTCTTGAACAGACTCAGGAATTTGAACGAATTACCTGGATCAGTGATTCAGCAGGAACAACACCTGATTGCTTCCAAACTTCTTTTCCATTCTTGAAGAGGATCAAAGTAGGAACACTTCTAATTCCGTATTTGATCGAAGCATCCTGGTTCTTATCCACATCTACCTTTATAATATTCGCCTCTTCACCCAATCTGGATTTCACTTCCTTTAAAATTGGTGCCATGGTCTTGCAAGGGCCACACCATTCAGCAAAAAAATCTACTAAAACCGGTTTTCCGGAATTTATTATTTCATCAAATGTTTTCATTCTTTATTGGGGATTTCGCAGTCACCGACCGCACAATTTTCACAAATACTTAATAGTCCATGAACAAAAAGAAAAGCACCTCCGATAATGAGCATAGCGTCATTTTCCTTCATTCCTGCGATCAGGAACACGACGGCGAAAACCATTCGAATGATTCGCCACAGACTCCAGTTCCTGAGGTCGATGTTTATTCTTTTTCCAATCTTATATTCGAGTTTCATATCGACCACAAATATCGGAATAAACGTTCCTGTAAAAAAATAAAAGTGTAGATTTTAACAGAAATTAATTCTGATCTTTTGTGAAGAATGGGAATATCTTCTCTTTCAATCTGCTTTTTTCAATGATGCCGATATGGATCCATTCCCGGTTATTGTGTGTGTAAAGCATGATAACAGGCAATGAATTGATCTCAAATTCATCTGCCACTTCTTTGTCACGATCAGCATCTATCTTGAAGAACTCAACCTTATCTCCGTATTCTTTTTCGATTTCTGCTATAACAGGTTTCATCTTGCCGCAAACAGTACACCATCCTGCACTGAAATAAACCAAGACCGGTTTTTTACTTTCTTTTATTTTCGAATTAAATTCTGCAAGGGTAACGGGTTTTTCCTCGTCCTGTCGTGTTCCAAAACCTCCATAGTAAAAAAACAGGATCGTCACGATTCCCAGAAAAATTACAGGTATGAGCTTTCTTTTCATTAGTGGCATTTAAAATGATCGAACGGTTCTTTGCAGTCTTCACATTTATAAAGTGATTTGCAAGCTGTTGATCCGAATCGGCTGATCAGTTTTGTATTAAGCGAAGTGCATCTTGGACAAGCAACTTTCACATTGGAAAAATTGCTGAAGCATGAGGAATGTGAAGGAGGAGCAATTCCGTACTTACGCAGTTTTTCTTTGGCCTCATTCGACATCCAGTCTGTAGTCCATGCCGGTGAATAAGTGAGTTCTACTTTTAATTTAGTGATTCCCTCGGCACTCAGTATTTCTTTGATCTGACTTTCGATCATTCCCATAGCAGGACACCCCGTGTAAGTAGGTGTAATGGTCACTACACAAATATCACCTTGCATTTCGACTTTTCTAAGAATACCCAATTCCTTTATCGTGATAACAGGAATTTCCGGATCCGGTATGGAAGAAATTAAAGCTTCTATTTGAATTGTGTTCAAGGATTTCAAAATAATGTGTTACCAAAGATGCTTAATTTCTTTGACAACTAAAATTAAAGAATGTGAAAGCTTTTGAAAGTTTATTGATCTTACTTTAAGACCTTAATCCTTATTACCATTTAGCATCCGGGTAGGCTCTCTGAAGATATTGCATTTCAGATAGCAGATGTCCGAGATGTTCAGAATGAACCCCTGCTCTGCTGCCGGTTTGCATGAATGCTGAATTCGGTAAAGACAATGTAGCTTCCAGTACTACTTTCTCAACACATTTTTGCCATTGTACTTTTACCTTTTCCTTATCAACTGCGATCCCTTTCTTTACAAGATCCATGTCAACTGAATCCATTTCAAATAATTCCCCCGTGAACATATACAAATGTTTAACGGCTGCAAAAAGCCTTTGATGACTTTCTTCGGTTCCATCACCTAATCTTACCATCCAGTCGGCGGCATGTTCCAAATGATACTTTACCTCCTTCACTGTTTTGGACGCAATTGCAGCCAGTTCTTTATCTTTGCTTTTCTCCAATTCCTTGTAAAAATAAAATTCGTAAGCTGAGAAAAAGAACTGACGGGTTATTACCCAGGCAAAATCTGTATTCGGTAGTTCCGTTAATAAATGATTGAAGTATTCGTTTTCCGGTCTGCGATATGCATAATGATCCGCATCTTTTCCTTGTCCTTCTATTTTCGCTGCATAGTCCAATAAGGCCTGCGATCTGCCAATATAATCCAGCGCAATATTTGTCAATGCAAGATCTTCTTCCAGAATGGGACCTTTGCTGCACATTTCAGAAAGACGGTGACCAAGTATCAAACCATCATCTGCCAATCGGAGTGTATATGTAAAAAGTTGTTTGTCCATTTAAATATTTTTTGCGCCTTCGGGCATTACATAAAATGTTGGATGGCGGTATTGTTTGCTTAAGGCCGATTCAAAAAGCATGTCATTATCATTCGGGTTGGTCATTCCAATGAATCGTGTGGGGATCACCCAGATACTGGTTCCTTCATTTCTTCTGGTATATGTGTCCCGGGCATTCTGTATAGCCATTTTCAAGTCAGATGCATGTACGCTGCCGGCATGAATATGAGGTAGTCCGGATTTGCTTTGAATGAAAACTTCCCAGCTTTCTAATTGTGAGTCTTTCATGATCGATCAGGATTCTATTAATTCTTTATTCTTATTATGTTTCATATGATAGGCTTGAGCTGCTTCTCTTACCCACTCTCCATGTTGATGATATTTCTTGTGATGATCCATCCGCTGCAGATTGCATGGCCCGTTGCCGGCGATCACACGCTTGAATTCATCCCAGTTTATTTTACCATGATCATAATGATTTTTTGAGTCATTCCATTTCAGATCCTTATCCGGTATACTCAGACCAATGATCTCTGCCTGCTGCACCGTTTTATCAATGAATTTTTGCCTTAATGTGTCGTTTGATTCACGTTTGATCTTCCATTTCACAGCATCGCCGCTGTGAGGCGAGTCTGTGTCGTGTGGTCCGAACATCATGAGAGAAGGCCACCACCAGCGATTCATTGCATCCTGCGCCATAGCTTTTTGTTCTTTAGTACCCGCCATCATTTTTGCCATGATCTCATAACCTTGACGTTGATGAAAACTCTCTTCCTTGCAAATACGGATCATTGCGCGACTGTATGGACCATAGGATGTACGTTGCAAGGAAACCTGATTCACGATTGCAGCACCATCAACCAACCAGCCAATTGCACCAATATCTGCCCAGTTAAGAGCAGGGTAATTAAAAATATTAGAAT